>JBOHYX010000081.1:0-8845 GCA_050738115.1 Rhodanobacteraceae bacterium | reverse complement strand
CTGCTACGGCGCCGAATGCAAAAAGGGCGGCTTTAAAAGCGCGGGCGCGATCATGCATGACGGAGAACTTCTCGATTTATTGGCCGGTCGATGTGCCATGGAATGTCTTACGTCTCGATACCGATTAAAGTCTATATCTACTATTGAGTGAACTGCAACGTATTGTTTGCGCGAGGATGACTGACCGGTGACTCCCGACCAGCACGCCGTTTGTTGCTGAAGCGGCCGAACGAGCCGCGCCGGAAGCAACGTCGCGCGATCCTTGGCGCCCTTGCCGCTCCGCACCGTGATGGCTCCAGCGCGAAAATCGATATCCTTGACGCGCAGGGTGACACACTCTGCGACGCGCAAGCCTGCGCCGTACAGTAACTCGGCCATCAGGCGCGGTACCCCGTGCATCAGATTCAGCGTGGCCCGAACTTCCTCTACGGTGAGCACGACGGGAATCCGGGACGGACGCTGAATACGGCGCAAGCCGTCGAGGTGCCCGACCTCCATTTCCAGTACATCGCGGTAAAGAAACAGGAGCGCGTTCAGCGCCTGCGACTGAGTGGACGCCGCGACGTTGCGCGCGCCCGCCAAGTGGTTGATGAAGGGTGCAATCCCCGGCGCGCCGAGCGCGCGCGGATGTTGGCGTCGCGCACGCGAGCGGTGGCCACTGCGCGGCGGTCGGTCGCGACGGTGAGCTAAAAACGGATTGGACTAAGCCGCCCGCGAGGGGCTCGCACTATGGGCGTTTAATGTCGCCGTCACGTGTTCGCGGCGATGGGATCGACGCAAGCTCGCGATCGACGCGGCGGTGCCGA
This sequence comes from Rhodanobacteraceae bacterium, assembly GCA_050738115.1. Classification (GTDB taxonomy): domain Bacteria; phylum Pseudomonadota; class Gammaproteobacteria; order Xanthomonadales; family Rhodanobacteraceae; genus 66-474. Next base: position 8,039 of record JBOHYX010000081.1, on the reverse strand, counting down.
GGCCGTGGGGCGTCGGAGTCTGCATTGTCATCGGTTGCGGCACGATCAAGACCAGCGTGGCGGGCTGCTGGTGGGCCGGTCCGCGAGCGCGCACGTACTCTTGGCAGTGCGCTCGGTTCGCGAACGGAACGGCGTTGGTGGTGAAGTGCGGGTGGAAACTGCGTGCTGCGTTCACGACGTATCCGGGTACGGCGTGGGCTCGCCAGCTTCGAAGACTCCGACGATGACCATTTGCCCTTGATGACACGCCGGGCATTCCCGGAGGGAGCGGCCGGTGAGCTGTTCGTAGCGGTCGCGGTAGTCCGTTGTGGCCGGGTCGTCCGATGGTGCAGGTTCGGGCATCGACATGCCCAGCAGCTCGCGACAACGGGCGAGTTTTTCTGCGCGATGGCAATTCCCGAGCAAGCCGTAATAGCGGATGCGGTGGAACCCCGGCGGCAGCACGTGGATCAGGAAGCGGCGTATGAACTCGTCGGCCGCGAGGGTCATAACCTTGTGCCGGTTGCCATGCCGGTAGTCCTTCCAACGGAAGCGCACCGTTGCATCGTCAATGTTGAGGATGCGGTGGTTGGAGATGGCGACGCGGTGGGTGTAACGGCCGACGTAGTCGAGGACCTGCTCAGGTCCGGCGAAGGGTGCCTTGGCGTAGACGACCCACTCGACCTTGCGAAGAGGTACCAGGTACCTTCGAAAGACGCGTGGTTCGCGCAGGTAACGAAGCCCGCCGAAGAACTGCAACTGGCCGGCCGTGAAGGCTTGCTCCAAGCATTCCAGGAACAAGCGTCGAAACAGACGTGAGAGCACCCGGACGGGCAGGAAGAAGCCGGGCTTGCAGGCGACCCACCGCTCGCCATCGACTGGAAGGCCACCACCGTGGGTCACTTTTGCATCGGCACGAACACTCAGCTAGATGTAGTCATTCCGGGGCGGCCTGCGGCTGTTTGCAGGCCGAACCCGGAATCCAGCTCTTCATCTTCCGCCGAGCAAAGGCTGGATTCCGGGTTCCGCCGCCGATGAAGCCGGCGACGGCCCCGGAACGACGAGATTCACGCTGTGCCGCGGGATATTGTGAGCTGAGCATCGTCACTAATCAGCTTCCCAACCCTGTGGCCAGGGCAGGCGCTCGCAGAGCAACGAAGTCGCGGGTACGGTCCGAATGGTAAATTTTGTCAGTATCGCAAGTCATTGATTTTGTTTAGTCGAAAGGGTTTGTTGCTCGTAAGGACGCGAGATGGCCGAACTCTTTGCCGTCACCCCGGACAACATTGGCCTGCACCTCAAAGAACATCGATGCGGAAGGCGAGCTGGACCGGCAGGCAACTGCCGAGGATTCCTCGGTAGTTCAAATCAAAGGCGACCGTGAAGAGCAGCGCGAGCCGGGCCGCCAGGGAACGGCCGCGGATTTCGCGATAGTTCGCCACGCATGCCCGGCCCGGCCGCCACGCACCATGCGGCTTGGCATGGCCACCCGCGCGCAAACGTGGTAAATTGACGTCATGACGTTTAAACGTCATGACGTTTTGGAGACGACACCATGCATTCACCGACTGCCCGTTCGACCATCTATTTCGAGCCCGAACTGCACAGGACGCTGCGTCTGAAGGCAGCGTCCACCCACCGTTCCGTATCCGACCTGGTCAACGAGGCGGTGCGCCTGTCGCTGGCCGAGGATCAGGAAGACCTGTCGGTGTTTGCCAAGCGGATCGCCGAGCCGACCATGGCCTACGAGGCGCTGCTCGACGATCTCAAGGCCCATGGCAAGATTTGAGATCGTCTTCCGGCGTTCCGTGGCCAAGGACCTGCGCCCCATCCCCAACAAGGACGTGACACGGATCCTCAAGTGCATCGAGCGCTTGCGCGACGACCCGCGCCCGCCGGGCGCGGTGAAACTGTCGGCGCAGGAGCGCTACCGCATCCGCCAGGGCGTGTACCGCATCCTGTACGAAATCGAGGACGAGCGGCTGGTCGTGGTGGTCAAGGTTGGCCACCGGCGCGAGGTCTATCGAACAACCCGATGATCGCCGGCCAGCGCGCAGCCGTGGCCTGGTGTTGGTGACGAACAACATGCGTGAGTTTGGACGCGTTGCCGGCTTGCGCTGCGAGGACTGGACCCGACCATGACCGAGACCGAACGCAACCAGTTGGGCAAGACCCTGTGGGGCATCGCCGACCAGCTGCGCGGGGCGATGAACGCCGACGATTTCCGCGACTACATGCTGTCATTCCTGTTCCTGCGCTATCTGTCGGACAACTACGAGGCTGCCGCGGCCCGGGAGCTCGGCACCGACCATCCGAGGCTGACCGCAGGCGACGCCCGCTCGCCGCTCTCGATGTGGTGCGAGGCCAACGCCGCCGACGTCCACGCCTTCGAGCAGCAGATGCGCCGCAAGACGCACTACGTCGTCAAGCCCGAGTATCTGTGGAGCAGCATCGCCGAACTCGCCCGCACCCAGAGCAGCGACCTGCTGAAGACGCTGGAAGCCGGGTTCAAATACATCGAGAACGAATCCTTCGACAGCACGTTCCAGGGGCTGTTCTCGGAGATCAACCTCAACTCCGAGAAGCTCGGCAAGACGCCCGCCGATCGCAACAGGAAACTGTGCGAGATCGTCAGCAAGATCGCCGCCGAGATCAGACAGTTCGCCAAGGACAGTGATGCACTCGGCGACGCCTACGAGTATCTCATCGGCCAGTTCGCATCCGGTGCGGGCAAGAAGGCCGGCGAGTTCTATACGCCGCAGCGAATCTCCAGCGTGCTGTCGGGCATCGTCACGCTCGATAGCCAGGATCCCGCCAGCGGCAGGAAGGAGAAGCTCGACAAGGTGCTGGACTTCGCCTGCGGGTCAGGTTCCTTGCTGCTGAATGTGCGCAACCGCATGGGGCCGCACGGCATCGGCAGGATCTACGGGCAGGAAAAGAACATCACCACCTACAACCTCGCCCGCATGAACATGCTGCTCCACGGGCTGAAGGACACCGAGTTCACCATCCACCATGGTGACTCGCTGGAGAACGACTGGGACATCCTGCGCGAGATGAACCCGGCGAAGAAGCTGACCTTCGATGCAGTGGTCGCCAATCCGCCCTTCAGCTACCGCTGGACCCCGGACGACGCGAAAGCTGAGGACTTCCGGTTCAAGAACTATGGCCTCGCGCCGAAGTCCGCTGCCGATTTCGCCTTCCTGCTGCACGGGTTCCACTTTCTCGCCGATGAAGGCACGATGGCGATCATCCTGCCGCACGGCGTGCTATTCCGCGGTGGGGTCGAGCAGAAAATCCGCACCAAGCTGCTGAAGGACGGCAACATCGACACCGTCATCGGCCTGCCCGCCAATCTGTTCTTCTCGACCGGCATCCCCGTGTGCGTGCTGGTGCTGAAGACGTGCAAGAAGTTCGACGACGTGTTGATCATCAACGCCGCCGAGCACTTCGCGAAGGGCAAGCGGCAGAACCATCTGCGCGATGAGGACATCGCCCGGATCATCGACACCTATCAGTACCGCAAGGAGGAGGAACGCTACGCGCGGCGGGTGCCGATGCAGGAAATCGCCGAGAACGAGTACAACCTCAACATCACCCGCTACGTCAGCACCGCGCAGCCCGAAGCAGAAGTGGACCTGGCCGCCGTCCACGAACGGTTGGTAGCCGTCGACGAGTGCATCAAGCGGGCCGCGGACGAGCACAACGCGTATCTGCAGGAACTTGGCTTGCCACCCGTTTGAAGGGCCGCTTCCGTCCGCCGGGGCGCCCGCGTCGTGCGGTGGTTGTGGACAGGGATCCCATGCTGCACTCAATGCCGTGCGCATCAGCCCATAGGGTGGAACCCGAACGGCGAAGCGGGCTCCCGTCGTCACCAGGACTGGTCGCCGGCAGGCTTCCCCTGGGCGCCGCTGTGTCCTGCACCCATCCGGCGGAAACCGCGCGGTGGGCCCGATGCGATTGCAGATTGCATGGCGCGCGCGTTCCGCCCTACTGACCTACGAAATCGCACGTCCCAACGAAGGCACTACAATCACGTATCGAAGCCCGAGGAAACATCGTGAACAACGCAACCACCCGCACACCCAAGCAGGAAGCGCACCGGCTTTTGGATACGCTGCCCGAGGATGCGACCTGGGAGCAACTGGCCTACACGATCGAAATGCGCGCCGACATCGAGGCGGGGCTCGCCGACGTCGCTGCCGGACGGGTGACGCCGCATGCGGAAGTCCGACGCGAGTTCGGGCTTCCTGATGAATGAGGGTCTACTGGTCGAACAAAGCCAGGTTTCGGCTGCGCGAGATCGAGCGCCATATCGCCAAAGACGCGCCGGCACGGGCACGCGCGATGGTCGCCCGGTTGGTTGATCGCGTGGGCGACTTGGGCGCACATCCCTACGTCGGTCGCCAAATACCGGAGTACGATCTTGCCGGCCTTCGCGAAGTGCTGGAAAGACCGTATCGCATCATCGACCTGGTCGGCGACGGGCGCGTCGACATCATTACGGTCAAGCATTATCGGCAGCGACTGCCAGATCGTTCCGCCGATCTGTGAGCGCGTAGCCCCCCGCGTAGGCCGGAACCCGAACGGCACGACACGACCTCCCGTTCCCGCGATCAACTTCCCGCCGTTCGGTTTCCGCCGTGTTCCGCCGCATCATCCAGCGGTATCCGCGCGCTGACTCTCCCGAAACTGTGGGTGGCCTGCTGCGCGGGTTCCACCCTACGCGGCTGATACCGCGGCACCGCGGCCAGTTGTTCGTCCGTCAGCGCGTCCACCTGTGCCTCGCCGGCGTTGCGCCCGCCGGCTTCGCCCTGCAGCCCGAACAGCGTGGCGCCCGTCGCGATCGCGCCCGGCGGACCGCCCACGGCCCCCGCCGCCATGGTCCCCACCAGCGCCGGCGCCATGCCGGTGATGGTGTTGATGGTCTTGTTGGCGATGTTGGTGGGGTTGAAGCCCTTGCGCGTGAGGAGGCTCTGGCTGGTCTTTTCCGCGAACGCCGGCGACACGTTCTGCTGCTCGCGCTCGCCGTAGGCCTCCATCGCCTTGCCGGTGCGCTGCAGCACGTTCGGCTGGTCGGCCAGGCCCATGCTGAGCTTCTGGCCCACGTCGCCCAGCGCCTGCACGGTTTCGCCGGCGCCGCCGGCCAGCGCGCCCCAGCCGCTGCGGGCCAGGTCGCCGACCGTAGAATGGCCCGCGATGTCGGCCGCGGGCTGCGCGGTACTCGATGTCCGGCAGGCTCGGCTGCGCGGGCCGGTTGAACCCGTACACGCTGCCGTCGATGTTGAAGTGCGCGTTGACCGGGACCGGTGTCAGGCTGAAGCTGCCCAAGCCCTGCGCCTGATCGTATGCGAGCTTGTAGGCGTTGGCCGCGAACTGGCTGTACTTGTCGTAGGCCAGCCACACCATGCTCGCAGGCCCGTCCTGCACGATGATCGGGCAGCCGCCGTCACTCATCAGTTGAGCCTCCGTTCCAGGGTCACCGGGTACCAGCTGAAGCTGTCCAGCGCGAAGTCGGCGCCGTCGACGTTCGCCAGCTCCCAACCCCAGTAGGTCGATTTCAACCCCCGGCCAAGCTTCGCGCGGTTCACGCGCAGCGCGTTGGCCTGCCGCGGTTCCATGCTGTACCAGTGCTCTTCGCGCGTGAGGTCCCCGTTCGGCTGCGCCTGCATCACCGTTACCTTCAGCACCATCGCCCCGTCGGCGCGGTAGCCCAGGTAGGCGGCGGGAAAGCGTTTCAGCAGGCTCGAACCCAGGTCCGACAGCCCGCCGCGCAGCACCGCCGCGATCGGCTCGCCGGCGTCGTCGTCGCCCGCGAGCTCGTAGATGCCGTCCCCGGCGCACCCGAAATAGCGGTCGCCGATCTTCGCGAAGCTGTTGAACGGAAAGTTCCGGTACTTCACGAACGCGCGCGACTCGGTGTTGACCACCCACGCAAGGTAGGCGCCGTCCTCGAAGCGCAGCTCGCCCAGCATCTCCAACCCATCAGCCAACAGCGCGTGCAGGGTGGCCGCGGTCGCGGTCGCGTCGGTGAGCTCGAACGCCTCGTCGGTTGTCACCAGCCACGTCGCGCCCTGCGTCGCCCCGCCCTGCATCCGCAGCGCGTCCAGCAGGTTCATGGTGGCGCGCAGCGTCGCGGTCACCGTTCCGGCAAGGTCCACGCCCTCCGCCAGCGCGTGCGGGTACACGCTCGCCAGCGTGTCCGCCAGCGCAAAGGCCGTTGCGACCGTCACCTGCGCATCCAGCGCGCTGCCCGGCCCCGATACCAGCGTCAGCGCATCGGCCAAGTGCAACGCGTGCCGCAGCGTTCCGGTCGGCGTGCCACCGACGGCAACCGCATCCTGCACCAGCAGCGCGTAGGCGATCCCGACCAGCTCCTTGAAGCTCAAGCGGTCCCGCGCGCGCGCCAGCGCATCCAGCAGCGTCGCCGGCATCCCCGCGATCCGCACCCGATCCTGCAGCGCCTGGATCCAGTCGGCTTTCAGGGCGCCCCCGATCCGCAGTGTTTCCGCCATTGCGCTTACCGCGGCGCCCGTCGCGTCAAGTGCATCACTCCCTGCGACTGCACCATCAGGAAAAACGTGTCAAAAGTCGGCTTCTGCCACGCCACCCCGCGCACCAGTGGGACGAACCCACGCGCGTGGCTGGTGCCGTGCGCATAGGCCGCGCCGCGCACCCGCGGAATGCCAGCATCGAGCTGGCTGCCGGGGTAAAACACGATGCCGCTGGCGCGCCCCGCCAGCAGTGGGATGCCGGCGAACGCCATGTTCGCGCTGGGGTCGAAGTTGGTCGTGCCCCGCGCATGACCGATCAGCGGAGGGATCAGCCCCAGCGCGCGATTGCCGCCCGTCGCACTCGCGACGCCGCGCACCCGAGGAATGCGGCCACACGCAGTCGCCCGATACGCCACGCTACCGCTGGCGCTGCCCGTCACCAGCGGGATGCGCCCCACCGCCGTGTTGTCGGTGCGGCGTCCGACGCGCGCCCCAGCAGCAGCGGAATGACGCCACGTGCCGTCGCTGGCGCCGTATAGGCCGCGAAGATGATTCCGCTCATGGCACCGTATCCGGCGCCGCGTACAGACACGCGTTCACCAGCAGCGGCCCCAGCGTCCGCGCTGGGGTGGTGGCCAGCACCACGTTCGCGACAAGGTAGGTCACCCACGCGCCCACGCGGCGAATCTCCCACGCGTCGCCGGCCGCGACTCGCGCGAGCGCAGGCTCAACTGCTCCTGCGGCCGCGGCATCCGCCATGCGCGCAGATACAGCGTGTCGTCCGCGGCAGGGGTCGGCACCAGCCGCAGCGTCTTTTGCGTCAGGTCCATCACCATGAACGCCGGGTGCGCGGGCGTGGCGCCCCAGTCCTGCCAGTCGGGGCGGTAGCGGTCCATGGACTCGGCAGTCAGCGCCCACAGCTTGTTGCGGTGCGCGCCGCGCAGGCGGCCGCGGCGCACAACGAGGATCTGCGGCGCGTAGCGCACGTATGGATCTCCCGCGCGCACCTGCAGCCGGCACAGGTTCGGGCAGCTCGTCTCGTCGTCTTTCAGCAGCCGCGCGCGCAGACACGCCTCGCGCACGGCGTTGTTCAGCCGGCGCACCAGCGATTCGTCGGGCCACAGATAGGGCTGCGTGGTGTCGTCCAGCATCTCGCGCAGGGCGGCCAGCAGCTCGCGGGTGTTCATCGGGTCAGGCGCCGACGCCGGCCTCGAGCGCGCTCTTGAGCGTCGTGTCCAGCAGCGCCACCACGCTCTTGCGGGCCTTGCCCGCCGCCTCGAACTCGAGCGCGACGCGCACCACATCCAGCGCCGACACGTGACCCACCTTCACGGCAATGTCCTGCGCCGGAGCATCCAGCAGCGCGATGGCTTCATCGGCGATCGCCGGCAGCCACGGCTTCGGCGGCTCTGCTGCGGGGGTCGTGTCCGTGTTCACGTTGCCGCCGCGGGTGAGCTTGGCCGGCTCCGCGCTGGCCGGGTCGAACGCGTAGAACGCGCCGTTGGCGATCAGCAGGCTGGCGTGGTCCTCGCGGGTCACGTCGGCGACGAAATGCGTCACGCCGCG
>JBOHYX010000080.1:0-9025 GCA_050738115.1 Rhodanobacteraceae bacterium | reverse complement strand
GGGCATGAGCGCGCACCACACCGGCATCCGTGCTGTCCTGACGCTTGCCGCGTGTGCGTTGCTCGCCGCCTGTGCGAGCCAGCCACAGCGCCCTGTAACCCCGGCGACCGTGACGCCGTTGCCCGCGGCACCGCCACCGACGATCACCGCGGAGGAGCCGGCGCCCGCGCCCAAAGCGGATGCCGGGCCGTGGGCCGGCATCGTCGCCAGCATTGGCACGCACACCTGCGTCGATTCGCGGCTGGTCGACGCGAACGCCGCGATGTACACGCGCTCGCCCGCGCACTTCGAGGAGCTCCTGGCGCGGTCGCTGCCGTTGATCGTGTACGTCCACAAACAACTGCAGGCAGCCGGCATTCCTGGTGAATTCACGATGCTGCCGATGCTGGAGAGTTCCTACAATCCGTCCGCTTGGGCGCGCGGCAGCGGCGCCGCCGGACTCTGGCAGTTCATGCCGGCCACGGCCCGACGGCACGGCCTCGTCCTCGACCGCCAGTACGACGGTCGCCTCGACCCGGTCGCATCCACGCGGGCCGCGATCAGGATGCTCAAGGGGCTCGATTCGCAGTTCGGCGACTGGCGCCTCGTGACGATGGCCTACAACGCCGGACCACAAACCATCAAGAGCCTGCTGCAGGCGCACCCCAACGCGCCGGACAAGCCGATCTCGCAACTGCGGGTTCCCCGGGCGACGCGCACGCACCTGGCGCGCCTGCTGGCGCTCAACTGCATCCTGAGTGAGCCGCAACGCTTCCACGTCCGCCTGCCGCGGCCATCCAGGCCCGCTGCGCTCGCGACCGTGAAGGTTCCGGCGGGCACCCGCCTGCAGGCCGCGGCGGACATGGCGGGCATCCCCGAAGCAAGCCTGCACGCGCTCAACCCCGGATACCTCGGCACCCGCGTGCCCGCCGACAGCCCGCGCATCCTGCTGCTTCCAGGCGACGCCGCGCAGACGCTGGCGGCGGCGCTGACGATCGATTCGTCCGAGTACGTGGCGCAGGTAGACGCGCCCGACGCCGGTGCGCGCGGCGACGATGACGACCTGCTGCCTGCGGTTCCCCCGCGGGACGCCGCCGGTTACACGAACCCTGCTCCCGCGCAGCGGCATCGCGTCCGTGCGGGCGAAACCCTGTGGTCGATCGCGCATCACTACGAGGTGAGCGTGCGCGACCTCAAGCGCTGGAACGACCTGCGCGGCAGCGACATCCAGCCCGGGGAATGGTTGCGCGTGCAGGGGTAAGGAGGAAACGCCCCTACAATTGCCCACTTTCCCGTTGGCGATTCGGAGCACGACGAACATGGGTTTCCTCGACGGCAAGCGCGCCCTCGTTACCGGCATCCTCAGCAACCGCTCGATCGCATGGGGCATCGCGCAGGCGCTGCGCCGCGAGGGGGCCGATCTCGCGCTCACCTACGTCGACGAGAAGCTGCGTGGCCGCGTCGACGAGGCTGCCGGCCAGCTCGGCACCGACATCGTGCTGCCCTGCGATGTCGGCCGCGACAGCGACATCGAAGCGCTGTTCGCATGCCTTGGCGAACGCTGGGACGGGTTCGACATCCTGATCCACTCCATCGGTTTCGCGCCACGCGAGGCGCTGCAGGGCGAATTCCTCGACCACGTCACGCGCGAGAATTTCCGGATCGCGCACGACATCTCGAGCTACAGCCTCGCCGCGCTTGCCAAGGCGGCGCGTCCGCTGATGCGCGGTCGCAACGGCGCGATCCTCACCCTCACCTACCTCGGCGCGGAGCGCGCGCTGGCGTCGTACAACGTGATGGGGCTCGCCAAGGCAAGCCTCGAGGCCAACGTACGCTACCTCGCCTACAACCTCGGCCCGGAAGGCACGCGCGTGAATGCGATTTCGGCGGGCCCGATCAAGACCCTTGCGGCCTCCGGCGTCGCCGGGCTGCGCAAGATGCTGGATTACGTGGGCCAGAACTCGCCGCTGCACCGCAACGTCACGATCGACGACGTCGGCAACGCCGCCGCGTTCCTGTGTTCGGATCTGGCTGCCGGCATCACTGGCGAAATCGTGCACGTCGACGCCGGCTACAGCACGCTGGGGATGGCCGGGCTCGACACCGGCGCCTGACGGGGATTTCGCTTCGCGCCGACGTCGGCGTTGCTGCCATGACCTGCGTTACATACGCGCCAGGACGGGCGCGTTAGCATGGGCGGGTGATCGACACGCAACACAACCGCCTCGCCGACGCTTCGAGCCCCTACCTTCGTCAGCACGCCGCCAATCCGGTGCATTGGCAACCATGGGATAACGGTGCGCTCGAGTACGCGCGCACGACCGATACACCGATCCTGCTTTCGATCGGTTACAGCGCCTGCCACTGGTGCCACGTGATGGCGCACCAGTGCTTCGAGAACCCCGAGATCGCCGCGGCGATGAACGCGGCGTTCGTCAGCATCAAGCTGGACCGCGAGGAACGCCCCGACATCGATCGGGTGTACCAGCTCGCGCACCAGGCGCTGACCGGGCGCAGCGGCGGTTGGCCACTGACCGCGTTCCTTGACCCGCAGGACCTCTCGCCGTTCTACATGGGAACCTATTTTCCGCCCGCCGCGCGCGGCGGCATCCCCGGGTTTCCGGACGTGTTGGCAAGGGTGCGCGGCTTCTTCGACACGCGCCGCGACGAACTTCGCGAACAGACCGCGCAACTGCGGCAATGGCTCGAGCAGGTGCAGGCGCCCCCCGCCACGGTCGCGATCGATCCGAAAGCCGTGGTTGCCAAGGCGCTGCAGCGCCTGCACGCGCGTTTCGATGCGCAGTGGGGTGGCAGCACTGGCGCGCCCAAGTTTCCGCGTACGGCCGAACTCGAATGGCTGCTCGATACCGGCGACGACGACGCGCGCGGGATGGCCCATCGCACGCTCGCGATGATGGCTGCGCGCGGCCTCCAGGATCACCTCGGCGGTGGTTTTTTCCGCTACTGCGTCGACCAGGCGTGGACGATCCCGCACTTCGAGAAGATGCTCTATGACAACGCGCAACTGCTGCCGCTGTACGCGCGCGTCGCGGCGGATGACAGCGCCGACGCTCACCTGCGCGAACAGGCGCGGCGCGCGGTTCGTGGCGTCACGGGGTGGTTGGCCGACGAAATGACCGCAGCGGATGGCGCGTTCTACAGCGCACTCAGCGCCGACAGCGAGGGTAGCGAAGGCCGTTTCTATCTCTGGACCCGCGAACAGTTCGACGCGGCCCTGTCCGATGACCTGAGACCGCTCGCCGCAGCCGCGTTCGGTCTGGACCACCCTGCCAACTTTGAACGGCGCGCGTGGCACCTGCTGCGCGCGACACCCCTTGCGGACGTCGCAAGCCGTTGCGGCGAGGCGCCCTCGACCGCTGCGACCCAGCTCGACGAAGCAAGTCGGCGCCTGCTCGACGTGCGCACGCAGCGCCCGCTGCCCCCGCGCGACGACAAGATCCTGACCGCGTGGAACGCGCTTGCGATTTCCGGGTTGGCGCGGACCGCGCGGCTGTCCGGCAACGCCGGCCTCGCCGAAACGGCGTTGCGCGCACTCGGCGCGCTGCGGCGATCCGTCTGGATCGAGGGAACCCTTTACGCCAACGCTGCCGCACCGGATGCGCGCGTTCCGGGATTCCTCGACGATCACGCACTGCTGCTGGACGCGCTGCTCGAGACCCTGCAACTCCGCTTCGACACCCGCGACCTGGCCTGGGCCATCGCCTTGGCGAATGCGCTGTGCGACCGCTTCATCGACCCCGCATCGGGTGCGTTCTGGTTCTCGACCGACCAGCACGCCACGCCGCTCGCACGCAGCCGCGACTGGCCCGACGATGCCCTGCCGAACGGCAACGCCACGACGATCCGCGCGCTGCTCCGGCTCGGACACTTCGTCGGCGACGACCGCTACGTGGAGGTGGCCGGGCGCGCGCTGCGCGCGGCTGGTGCCGTGCTGGAGCAGTACCCGGACGTGTGCCCGACCCTGCTGCGGGCGCTGGCCGAGCACGAACACCCGCGCGCGCTCATCGTGATCCGCTGTCCGGAATCGCAGCAGATCGCATGGCAAACGGCCGCGAACGAAGGGCTGCGCGGCGCGGGGATCGCGCCGGGCGGCGACCCGGCGGACGTCTTCATCGTTCCGGCGAAGGTGGATGTCCCCGGCCTGCTGGCCGAACGCCGCGCACGCACCCCGACCGGCAGCGCCTACGTCTGTCGTGGCCTCGCGTGTCTTGCGCCCGTCGATGCCCCAGCGGAACTCGTCGACGCACTGGGCACCCTGCGCGCGGCGTGATCCGTCACGGCATCGCCGGCTCGTCCGGCAGTCCACGTTGTCGTCCCGGGCCGGGCGGCGCGTAGGTCCGGAGCATGTCGTGCAGCGCGCGGATGCCCGCCAGCGCGCCCTGCTGCCATTGGTCTTCGCGGAAATGGCCCGCCATGAGCCCGACGATTGCTTCCCACGAGCCTTCCGGGACGCGCGCCACCACACCGCGGTCCGGCACGATTTCCACCGCGTGGTCGCCCAGCAGCACGTAGATCAGCACACCGGACCTCCGTTCGGTATCCCACACCTTCATGTCGCCGAATACGTTTTCGGCGCGCGCACGGACGCGGCGGCCCCCGATCAGGTAGCGAATGGGCAGCCGTGCCTCGACCACGAAGCAGATTTCACCGTCGTGGCTATCCTCGCCCTGCCCGATCGCCTCGCGGATCTCCTGCATCGCCGAGGAAGGAAACGCCCGGCTCGCGGGCGCGTGCAGCAGGTGCCGCAACCAGCGGGCAGCGCCCATCTACCAAGCCCCCGCGTGCGCACCCAGCACCACGATCCAGATCACCAGCACGTTCAGCATCAGGAGGAAAGTTGCCGCCGAACCCATGTCCTTGGCACGGCCGGCGATCTCATGCACCTCCGGCCACAGCTTGTCGACCACGGCCTCGATGCCGGAGTTCAGCATCTCCGCCGCCAGCACCGGCAACAGCGAACCCGCCAGCAGCGCTTTTTCGACCGCGCCGTGCCCGAGCCACAGGCCGATCGGAAACAGGATCACGACCAGCACGACCTCGAGGCGGAACGAGGCCTCGACGCGCCACCCCGCCGCAAGACCCTTCAGCGACCAGTTCAGCGCCGACCAGACCTGGCGCGGACCGCGGTTGACTTGGCTTGGCATGCGTCGATTCCGCGCGTTCACGGTTGCGGCGCAGGGGGCGCCAGACGCGCCAGCATACGACGCGATGCCGCGCGCCGCGAGCCGCGTCAATCAACGCTTGACGGTTCCTGATTCGCGCTGATCTTCAGCGAAGTCGATTGCGGCTGCGACCAGGTTCAACGCTGTCAGCGTTTTCCGATCAACGTGTCGAAGCTGGCGGCACGAAGTGCGGGGCAGTGGAAACGCAGGTCGATGTTGTCGTGGCGTACGCTTCGCCGGCGGGGCAAGGATTGGCGCTGCTGCCGCCGGGATTGAGCGAGAACCCCACCGGGACGGTTATCCACCCGCCCACGGGCTTGCCGTCCTTGCTGCCTGGATTGAACTTCCAGTTTTCGGCGGCCGTGACGGCCACGGCCTGCAGTTCAGCGGATGACGCCGTCGTTCCCGCGTGATCGACGTCCACCTTGGCAACGCTGCCGTCGGGATTGACGTGGATGCGCAACATCACGGTGCCCTGCTCGCCGTTGTTGATCGCGTTTTCCGGGTAGCGAGGCGGATTGTGGTTCTTGTAGCTGACATCGACCGAAGGTAACGCCGACGACGACGCGGCGTGGGTGGCGGCTTCGGTGGGCAACTGCCCTCCGGCGAGGTACAACCCCGCGGCCAGCAGCAGGGCGATAGCCGCGAAACCTGCGCGCCGGCGCAGCGCGCGCGGAGGAATGCGACCGATCATGGCTATACGCTCCTTCAACTGTGGCTCGCTGAGCCAGGGAATCAATGCGGGCCCCGGCGGCACGGCGACGCTATCCAGCAGGGCGCGTGCGTAGCTCGCAGCACGCGCGGGCGCCGTGCGCAGCGCGGTCGCGTCGCACGCGAGTTCCTGGTCCAGCCGGAAGCGCGGCCGTGCCCACCACGCCAGCGGATGAAACCACAGCAGCGCACAGACGATTTCCATCGCGAGGTTCCACCACGCATCGCCGCGGCGCGCGTGCGTCAGCTCGTGGCGCAGCACCAGCTCGCGGGTGGGCGCATCGCCAAAACGGCGCAGGAAGTCCTCCGGCAGCAGGATCAGTGCGCGCGGCAGCGCCCACAGCAGCGCGGGACCGGCGGCGTACACACGTACACGGCGCATGCCGGCGCGCGGCATCGCTGCATCCAGCGCCGGGATCCAGCACACCGGCACAGCGCGCGCACCGCGCAACAAGTGTGCGTAAACCACCGCGAGCCGCGCCAGCATGAGCGCGGCACCGACGAGCCACACTGCGAGCATCCAGTTCGCCCAGCCGGTTGCGACGGCATGCGCGCCCGCGACGACGTGGGGAGCCACAGTCATGCCCGGCAACATCACCAGCGCCACCGGCAGCAGCCACAGCGTGAACGCGGGCGCGGACCCGAACATGCGTCGCGCCGGACGGCGCAGCAGCAGCGTCAGCACCAAGCCGAGTGTGACACCACACAACATCCGCAACAGTAGATCACTCATCGCGGTGCTCCTTCTTGTCCAATTGCTCGACCAGGTTGCGCAGTTCGGCGACGTCCCTGGCGCTCAACTTCTCGGTGCGGCTGAAGTGCACGAGCATGGGTGCCACGCGCCCGCCGAACACGCAGTCCAGCAGGCTGCGGCTTTCGCGGGTCTGCCAGGCGCCGCGCGTCAACACCGGCGAATACAGGTAGCGCCGTCCGTCGCGTTCCGCTCGAACCGCGCCCTTGCGGACGAGGCGGTTCAGCAGTGTTCGCACCGTGTTCTCGTGCCAGCCCGTATCCGCGTGCAGCGTTTGCGCGATGGGTTCCGATGCCTGCGGCGCGTGCTTCCACAACTCGCCCATCACGCGGCTTTCGGCGTCGCTGATGGGCGGCCCGCGGACCGTCAACCGGCCCGGTCTGCTTTTCGCAGCACCACGTTGGTGAGTCCGCGCGCATCCGGACCCAGCGCGTACAGATAGGGGCCGACAACAGCGGCCGGTACGGGATGCGCGTCGCGCGGTTCGCCGGGGTAGTGACGCTGCCGCTCGGCGGTGGCCACCGGTCCGGTATCGATGCCGAACACCCGCATTGGGGATGCGCCGGCAAGGTGATACTCGTCGGCCAGGATGTGCAGAAGGGCTTCCTGCCCGGCCTTGGCGACGCCGTAGGCGCCCCAGAAGGCGCGCTCGGCACGGTGCAGTGAAAACACCAGCACCGGATCCGCCGCTTTCCGAAGCAGCGGAATGCACCACTGAGTCAGGAAAAACGGTGCGATGAGGTTGACCGCCAGGACCTGGCTGAACACGGTGGGCTCGACGTATTCGAACGGCGACAACTCCACGATGCGGCTCGCGTTGTTCACGAGTCCATCGAGCCGCCCGTGGCGACCACCGATTCGCTCCGCAAATTGGCGGTAATCGGCGATCGTCGCGGTCGCCAAATCCATGACCACAAGTTCGTGCGCTGTCGCATGGCGCGCCGCCAGCTCTCCGCGCAGCACCCCGAGTGCGCGCCGGTCACGGTCGAGCGCGATCACCGTCGCGCCCAGCCCTGCCGCGGCCACCGCGACCGCCCTGCCGATGCCGGCTGCCGCGCCGGTGATCGCGATGACCCGCCCTTCCAGCAGCCCTGGCGCAGGCGCATACGGCAACAGCGCCTCGAACGTCGCTGGTTGCAGGGCCTCGCCAGAACCGCCGGGGCTCACCGATGATCCGATGGCGCCGTGCGCGCGCCGCTCGCCAACGTCGCGTTCATCGGGCGACCGAGCCTGAAGCAGACCAGTCCTCTTGCGGTACGCCAGAGATACCAGAGCCACGCCGGGATCAGCACGAACCAGCCAACGCCGAACGGCAAGGTGAGGCCTCCCAGCACCGACCAGATCAGGAAGATCAACGAAGTCCGCAGCCGCCAATGCCGATGACTTTCGCTGAACAGGTCCGCGGACGGCGGCAGCCTGCCGGTGTCGATGAAAACCTCCAGCCATATCGCCACAACGTACAGAACGAGACCCAGTGCCAGCGCCGCGTACGCCCATGCGCCCAACCGACGCGCCGCATGCGCGGTCACGTGTTGCTTGCCCTCCAGCACTCTGGAACCCCGGTTGGCACGCGCGTTCACGGTGCGCCTCAGTGCTTCTTCCAGTAGGACCACCAGCGCGGACCGTGCGGCCGCGCCACGTCGCGCCAGTACAACCGATAGACCAGATACGTGAGCACGATCCACACCGCCATCGCGACCATGACCCACAACCCGATTGCGTGGCTCTCTTGCTGGTGCGGATTGCCAACATAGTCGAGGAACGTCACCAGATCTTTCGCAAGATCATCGAACTGCTCCGGCGACATGCTGCCGGGCGTCAACGGTTTGACGCCCACTGCCACCTCGGTGTGCTGGCCGAGGAGGATGCCCGGCTTGGTGACCGGTGATTGCAGCCCCTGCAAGCCCGCGAAGACATCGGGCATGGCCACGTTGTGGAACGTGACGTTGTTCGCTCCGGTCGGCCGCGTCGGATCGATGTAGAACGACGTCAGGTAGGTGTACAGCCAGTCCACGCTGCGCAGGTGCACCTCATCGGTCAGGTCGGGCGGCTCGACCCCGAAATAGCTGGTCGCGAGCTTGCTCGGCATGGGTGAAACGATGGTGTCGAGCGGACGGCGGGTGCTGACCTTGATGAGATCGGCCATCTGCTTGTCGGTCAGGTTCAGCGGCTTCGCGAGTTCCTGGAAGCGCAGACCTTGCAAGCTGTGGCACGCCGCGCATTGGTGCATGAAATAGATCGCGCCGGTGCGCAGGGCCGCGGTGTCGTTGAGGCTCACCTGGATGTGCTTCAGCGGCGGCACGGTATTGGCGGGCTGCGCGCTCGCGGCGGCCGCAATGCCCAGCGCACAGATCGCAAGCAGCGTTGTCACCAGCGGCAATCCCGAACATTTGTAGGTTCC
>JBOHYX010000079.1:0-9250 GCA_050738115.1 Rhodanobacteraceae bacterium | reverse complement strand
GTCCATGTCGCGGCGAAAACCGAACGGCCCGGGCCCGTAGCAGTCCCTGGCGACGGTGGCGCGGGTGGCGACGAACAGGTGCGGCCCCGGGATCAGGCCGTCGTCGATCGCGCGCTGGACATCCACGTCGGCGTAGCCGGCGCCCTCCGTGCCAAGGTCGCGAAGCGCGGTGAAGCCCGCCATCAGCGTGTCGTGGACGTGCTGCACCGCCTCGATCGTGCGGTATGGCAACGGCTCCTTCAGCACCTGGTCGGTCCACGGCGTTTCGTTGTACGGGTGCAGGAAGATGTGCGAGTGCGCGTCGATCAGGCCCGGCATCAGCGTGGTGCCGGGCAGGTCGATGGACTGCGCGCCGGCAGGCGCCTGAATCTGCTCGCGCGGACCGACCGCAGCGATCTTCCCTCCCTCGACCAGCACGGCCCAACCGGGGTGTGCCGCTTCGCTGCGTGCGTCGAACACGCGGTCGGCTGTCAGCAGGAACGCCCCGGTCGCCGCGGCGGCCCTGTCGCCGTGCGCGGGAGGCGCTGCCCAGGCCAGTACCGTGAACGCCAGCGCCGTGATCGCAAACAGGACCTTCCGCATCGCTCCCCTCTCACTCCGGATGATCCCGCGAGCGTACCAGCGCCGGCACTTGCGCGCGCCCGCGCGGCCTGTCAATACTCCGCGCGCGGTTGCACCTTCCCATCGCAACCGTCGGAGGGAGATCATGATCAAGGCAATACTGGCCTGCGCGGTCGGCATCCTGCTGACCGCCCCGGCGTTCGCGGGCGGTCCGCCCGCGTCGAACAAATCCATCCAGCACGGCGAATTCCTGGTGAACTACGGTGGTTGCCAGGATTGCCACACGCCCGGCTGGGCCGAGAACGGTGGCCATGCACCGAAAGACGCGTTGCTGACGGGCAGCGGAATGAATTTCCAGGGGCCGTGGGGCACGACCTACGCGGCCAACCTGCGCCTGTACGTCGCGAAGCTCACGGCGAAGCAATGGATCGCCAACCTGCGCGCGCTGAAGGCGCGACCGGCGATGCCGTGGTGGACCTTCCGCTACCTGAGCGACAGGGATCTCATCGACATGTACGCGTACATCCGCTCGCTCGGGCCGGCCGGCGAGCCTGCCCACGCCTGGGTTCCGCCCGGGCAGGACGCGCCCGCACCGTACCTGAAACTGGTGCTGCCGGCACCGCCTCCCGCGCAACCCGGCGGGGAGTGAGCCGCGGTCGGTCCTGACGCTGAAGAAATGCCGCAGGCGGCCGATACACAGCCGTGACGCGCAGCGTTGTTCCGACGAGAGGCCTTCATGACGGCAAGCGGCGACCTGTACACCCGCATCGACCACCCCGCCGAGATCGATGAGTTGCTCGACGTGCTGTATGAGCCGGGCGGCGCTTCGCTGGTGCTGGAACAGGATCGGGGAACGTCATTGCCGGTGGTGGTCGAGACGGCAAGCGCGGGCGATGCCTTGTGCCTCGACATCAGCGCGATCCGCGACAAGCCCCAGGTCCAGGCACTGCGCGACGGCGGCGCGTTCCGCGTCACCGGGCGCAACCGCAAGGGCATGATGCGCACGCCGACGCTGACAGCCCCGCGTGTCTGGGGCGACGAGCAACGCCTCTACTGCCAGGCGGATTTCCCGCCCTGGCTGGAAAAGCTGCAGCGCCGGCACACGTTTCGGGCGCGCCTGCACCGCGGGATGACCGCCCGGGCAGACCTGCAGGACGGCGGCAACACCGCAACCGGTTGGCTGCGGGATCTGTCGCTGCGCGGCTGTCTGGTGGAACTGGAAGCCGCGGCGATCGCGCCGCTGGACGACCGCCAGCGGCCGCTGCATCTGGAGCTCACGTTTCCAGATGGCAGTCAGTTCATGGCCGAGGCCTGGCCGCGGCACGAGACGATCCAGAACGACCACATCCTGTGCGGCTTGCACATCGAGGTCGCCACCCGCGAACAGGAACAGCAACTGTGGCGGCTGCTCCGCGAGACGGAGCGGGAAGCCGCCCGCAACGCCGCCTCGGCTCGACGCGACCTGCCGCAGTCCTCGTTGTTTTCGGGGGCCGCACTCGACGGCCTCCCGGATCCCGGTGCGAACGCCTACCATACGCCGATGGCGCGGCGGCTGGCCCGCAGCGCCGCGTTCCTGGCGACCGAGGTCGTCAGGCTGCGCCACGGCGACAACCTCGACGCGGCGTTGCTTTCGCAACACGCCGAGCGGCTGCTTGCGCTGCACGATGAAGACCGCGAAGGCCTGCTGTTCGCGCTGGCGTGCCTGCACCGCGAGCCGCCGTTGATCCGCCATTGCCTCGCGGTGGCGGTGCGCCTGGTCGACCTCGGCGCCGCCTCCGGTCTGCAGCCAACCGTGTGCAAGGCGCTGGCGGCCGCCGGCATGGTGCACGACCTCGGCAAGGCGCTGTTGCCGGCGTCACTGCGCGCCGCCACGCAGCTCGATGCGGAGCAGGTGCGACAGGTGCGCCAGCACGTCGCCCTGATCAAGCAGCGGCTCGGCACCCGCCATTGGCTGCCGCCCGTCGCGATCGAGACGGTGGTGGAAGGCGCCAACGAGCGCCTCGACGGCAGCGGCTATCCCAACCATCGGGGCGGCGACAAGCTGCACGAATTGATGCGGCTTGCCGCGATCGTCGACGTGGTGGACGCGACGGGCCGCGACCGGCCGGATCGTCCCGGCTTGCCGATCGACCGGATCCTCGAGCACCTGCACGGATCGCCGCAACAATTCGATCCGCGCTGGCTCGAGCGCTACATCGATCACTTCGGTGCGTGGCCGGTCGGTGCGCTGGTGCGGTTCAGGGACGGCGGCCTCGGCTGGGTACTGTCTCTCGCGAACGACCGTTCCCCATCCGCGGTGCGACTGGTGACGGAGGCGACTTCACCGGATCTGGCTGGCGGCGCGCTGGTGTGCGGCCGCGACCTCGCGCAGCGCGGCGAACCCGTGGAAGCCGTATCGCCGCCGCCTGCGTGACGCGCTGCCGCGCGTCGTCCGGCACCACCGGACGCGCGTGCTTGCAGCACTCCGATCCGACTGGCCGCGTGTTCCGGCAATCTGCTGTCCGCCGCGCCGATTGCGCGAGTGGCTGGCCGACATCACGGTCACCGACGCGGCGCCAATTGCATCGGCAGATGCTGGGTGGGAAGATTTGTGCCGAGGCCATGTTTGGATGGCAGCAACGGGGACAAATAGAGATGGCCGGCTATGAGCTTCATCGCGCGCACTGGCTGGCACACGGTCACCATGCGCTCGCCTTGCTGGCTTGCGGCGTCGCTGGATTTGTATTGTGCGGCTGCGCTGGCCCGGGCCGGGTGCCGGCGCCCAATGCGACGATCGGCCAGCCCTTCAACCGACACGTGACGTCCGCGGTGCTCGATGCGCCACTGGTTGCGTCCAACGGGCAACGATTGACCTTGGCGTCCTTTGCAGGCAAGGTGCTGGTCATTTCGGATTTCATGAGCTTGTGCCAGGAGTCGTGTCCCATGGATACGGCCAACGTCGTCGCGGCTGCGCGAGCCGTCGAGCGGGCAGGACTTGGCAACAAGGTTGAGTTTGTGAGCATCACGGTTGATCCGCATCGGGACACCCCGATTCAGCTCGCCGCGTACCGCAAGCTGTATGGACCCGCGCCGGCAGACTGGATGGTGCTCACGGGTTCGCCGGCGGTTCTGGATGGGTTCTGGAAGGATCTTGGCGTTTACATCCACAAGACGGTCGACAAGCCGCCGTTTCCCCATGACTGGCGCACCGGCAAACCCTTGCAGTACGACATCAGCCACTCGGATGACGTTTTCTTTCTCGACGGGAGCGGCGACGAGCGGTTTCTGCTGGCGGGGATACCGTACGTAGCCAAGGACACCTCGATCCCAACCACGTTGCTGGCTTTCATGGACGCCGAGGGTCACCAAAACCTCGCGCAACCTCCGCAGGGCGCGTGGACGGTACCGCAGGAACTGCAAGTACTGTCGTGGCTGGTTCAGCGCCGCATCACGATCTACGCCGATCGGGCTGTGAAAGGTTCGTCCATAGCCAGGGTGCCGCCACGTTGACACCGGCAAGCGTGCGGCCACGCCTGGAGCCAGCGTCGCTCGCCGCGGCGTTGCTGTGACAAACGGTGGGCATTGGGTTCTGCACCCAGCCTCGTGCCGACGACGGGGCGCGCCTCAACCGCCAGCCAGATGGGCCAGTTCGGCTTCACCGAAACCCGCCCTGCGGCGGGCGTCAAGATTGAATGGGCCGCGCAGACCGCCGGGCATGTATTCGCGCAACAGTTCGGCGAAGGCGGCATCGGGTTCGCGACCTTCGTGCGCGCAGCAGAAGCGGAACCAGCGGGTGCCGGCGGCGACGTGCGGCACTTCCTCGCGCAGGATCACCTGGAGGATGTCCGCGGTCGCGTCATCACCGACCGAACGCAGCCGCGCGATCATGCCGGGCGTCACGTCGAGCCCGCGTGCTTCCAGCACGCGTGGCACCAGCGCCATCCGTGCGCGGCAGGAATCAGCGGTCTTGACCCCCATTTCCCACAGGCCGTCGTGGGCATCGAAGTCGCCGTAGGCGTGGCCGAGCTGCGCGAGTCGCGCCGACAGCATCGTGAAATGCCGGGATTCGTCGTGCGCGACGCCGACCCAGTCGCGGTAGTAATCCTCGGGCATCCCGCGGAAGCGGTACACCGCATCCCAGGCGAGATTGATCGCGTTGAATTCGATGTGCGCGACGGCGTGCACCAGCGCGGCGCGGCCTTCATCACTGCCAAGCCCGCGCTGCGGCACGTCCCGTGGCGCCACGAGCCGCGGGCGCAGCGGGCGTCCGGGAACCTCGATCGATATCGGCGCCACACCATCATCGGCAAGCGACAGGTCGCCACGATCCAACGCTGCGACTGCCACGCCCGTCAACGCCACCTTCTCTTCCGGTACCGCGCAATCGAGAATCCGCAGCGCAGCGTCGAACAATCCGATCACGCGACCTCTTCCAACCCGTGCCTCACGAGGCCTGCGTCCAGCGCGGTCTGCAGCGATGGCGGGCAATAAGTCTCGCCCCATTTCTTCCAGATCGAAGCATCGATGGTTTCGCGAACGCCGCCGCCGATCACGCGCACGTCCGGCTTCTTGAACAGACGGTAGACGCCGTTCATGAATTGCCCGTATGAATCGTTCGGCATGCCGCGCTCGGCGTCCGCCGCGGGCACGAACACGTCCTTGAACGCCAGCCCGGCCGCCGCAGCTTTCGCTTGCAGCCACGCCAAGGCGATTTCCGGCAAGGTGTCCGGCGCAGCGCCCGCGCCGTCGGCCTCCTCGCCGCCGCCGACATCGGCATGAGCGCCCACGAACCAGCGCTGCTCGACGTCCAGTTGTTCGGGCTTCTTCGACTTGATGGTCTCGCCCGGGCCGAGGTCGTCGGGATCACGCTCCCACTTGGTCGGCTGGAAGTCCGCGCGATGCTCGTCGAGCGCCAGTGCCTGGTACGCGTACTGGACGACCTTGCTGAGGTCGGTGTCGTGGAAACCATAGTTGCTGCGCGCGAACGGGAACCATCCGCCTACCCCCGGCACCCCGAGTTCGCCGACGGTATCCCACACGCCGATGAAGCGGATGTCGACCTGCCGCGTGCCGTGCTCGACGCACCACTGGTCCGTCGCCGGACCGGGCTTGATCTGCTTGTCGCGATAATATGCGTAGGCGGTGTCCACGTCAGCCTGGCTGACCTTGCCGTCGGCACCCGGCGGCCACAGTCCGCATTTGCGGATCAAGCCGCCGAGGCTGCGCGCGGTGTAGGCGCCGCGGCTGAAGCCGAACAGCCAGATTTCATCGCCCTCGCCCCACTGTTCCGACAGCCAGCGGTAGCCCTCCTGCACGTTGTCGGAAAGCCCCATCCCGAACGCGCCGCCCAGCCACCGCTTCAGGCCCGGCGCGACGCCGACGCCCTTGACGTACTTGCAGGTCTGATCGTGCCCATGTGCATCGGCGCGCGCCACCAGTCGCCAGAACCGTTCCACGTTGGTGTGGGTCCGGATGCGGTTCCAGGTGCCGTCGAACAGCAGGACGAGGTGGCGTGGCATGCCTCATTCCCCACGACTCAGACGTGTAGCCGGTAGCCCGGATGCAGTGAAACGAAATCCGGGGGCGAATTTACGCAAGATCCCGGATTGCGGCGCGAGCGCCTTCATCCGGGCTACGCACTGCACCTACGCGCTTCTACGTTGCGCCTTGGCCTCATCCGAACGCGCGAATTCGAGTTGGCGCAGGTACTCGGGCTCCACGCCCGTCACGTACTGGCCGGAAAAGCAGGAATCATCGAAGTGCTTCAGGTGTTCGTTGCCCTCCGCGACCGCCTCGATGAGGTCCGGCAGGTCCTGGTACACCAGCCAGTCGGCGCCGATGGTTTCGCGAATTTCCTCGACCGTGCGGCCATGCGCAACCAGCTCCGCGGGCGCGGGGATGTCGATGCCGTACACGTTCGGGTAACGGACCGGCGGTGCCGCCGATGCGAAGTAGACTTTCTTCGCGCCCGCATCGCGCGCCATCTGCACGATCTGCCGGGCGGTCGTGCCGCGCACGATGGAGTCATCGACCAGCAGCACGTTCTTGTTGCGGAATTCGAGCGGAATCGGGTTCAGCTTGCGACGCACCGAGCGCACCCGCTGGCCCTGCCCCGGCATGATGAAGGTGCGGCCGATGTAGCGGTTCTTGACGAAACCTTCGCGAAACGGCACGCCCAACGCCGCAGCCAGCGTCGACCCCGCGGTGCGAGAGGTGTCCGGGATCGGGATCACCGAATCGACGTCGTGGGCGGGGCGCTCGCGCAGGATCTTCGCGGCCAGCTTCTCGCCCATGCGCAGGCGCGCCTTGTACACCGACACATCCTCGATCATCGAATCGGGACGCGCGAGGTACACGTACTCGAAGATGCACGGCGCGTGCACCGCGCCCTCCGCGCAGCGGCGTGCCGTGAGCTGGCCGTCCACGTCCACGAACACCGCTTCGCCTGGCGCCACATCGCGGACGCGCCGGAAGCCCAGGATGTCGAACGCGACCGATTCGGACGCGAAGGCGTATTCCCTGCCCTCGGGCGTATCGCGCTCACCGAACACCAGCGGCCGGATGCCGTGCGGATCGCGGAAGGCCAGCACGCCGTAGCCGACGATCAGCGCGACGCAGGCGTATCCGCCCTTGGCTCGCGCGTGCAGCGCGGCGACCGCCTTGAACAGTTCATCCGGCGCCAGGGCGTGGTGATCCTGGATCTGCAGTTCGTGCGCGAGGATGTTGAGCAGGATTTCCGAATCCGAATCCGTATTGATGTGGCGCCGGTCGTTCTCGAACATCTCGCGCTGCAGCGACTCGGTGTTGATGAGGTTGCCGTTGTGCGCAAACGCGATGCCGTAGGGCGAATTGACGTAGAACGGCTGCACCTCCTCGGAATCCTCCGCGCCCGCCGTCGGATAGCGGCAGTGGCCGATCCCGACGTGACCCTTGAGTTCCTGCATGTCGCGCGCGCTGAACACGTCGCGGACCAGGCCGGGCGCGCGCCGCATGTGCAACTTGCGGCCATCGTAGGTGGCGATGCCCGCGGCATCCTGGCCGCGGTGCTGCAAAACCGTCAACGCGTCGTATAACGCGGTGGCGACCTCGGTCCTGCCGACGATGCCGATGATTCCGCACATTGAGGGATCGTGCCTCTGGAAAGCCTGAACGCTGTGTGTGACGCGGACGAGCTCGTGTC
Organism: Rhodanobacteraceae bacterium; assembly: GCA_050738115.1. Classification (GTDB taxonomy): domain Bacteria; phylum Pseudomonadota; class Gammaproteobacteria; order Xanthomonadales; family Rhodanobacteraceae; genus 66-474. The sequence continues at coordinate 1,530 of JBOHYX010000079.1, read as the reverse complement.
GACGCGGGTCAACGCGGATTCACGCGGATGGCATCTTCCGATCCGCGGCCATCCGCACAAATCCGCGTCGGGGCTTTGCACGGACAGACTGGATGCTTGTTCGTTGCAGGACGCTATTGTCCCACATCGCCGCGTTTGAAGGCGTGCCCGGATGCACGCTCCGTGCTGGTCGCGGGTGGCGCCACCACCGACCCGCCGGCAGCTGGCCGACTGATCCGGTCCAACGCGTGGCGCATCCCCGATATGGAGATCGACGGCAGCGCAGGCAAGTCCTTCGTGGCGGGCAACGCCGGCAGCGTTCCGGCACGACCCCCCCGAGGGCCCGCCCCGCCCGAAAGCTCGGGCAAAGCGTTGCCGCCCATCTCCAGGTAGCGGCTGACATCTGGAGGCAAGGCTTGGGCCACCCATGCAGCGCCCTCCTCGAATGGCGGCAGCAAGCGGGACTGGCGCCACGAAACGGCAACGCGCGGAATCGCGGTGAACCCGAGCATCAGCACCACGAACGTCACCAAGACCAGCCCGCGCGCCAGCCCGAACAGCATGCCCAGCACGTGGTCGCCGCCGCGCAGATGCAGGCCCCGGGCGAGCCTGCGCACCAGCAGCGCCAGCAACGCACCGACGATGAGCACCCCGAGGAAACAGGTGACGTACCCCGCGATGATGCGCGCGGTCGGCTGCGCCAGCCAGGGACCGTAGAAATCGGCGACGCGGTGCCCGAACGCCCACGCCACCCAGAACGCGGCGATCCAGCGCAGCAGCGAAAACGCCTCCACCACGAAGCCGCGCCACAGCCCGAACAGGCTCGACAGCACAAGCACGGCGAGGATGGCCACGTCGGCAGCGTTCATCATCGTTGGGCGGTCACGCGATGCCCCCTTCTCAGCGGCTGTCGTGACACGTAAAAACCGGGGTCAGAGTGCAATTTCGACCGAACGCCGCGAGTTTGCATCAATCTCGCATGAAATTGCACTCTGACCCCGGTTTTACTGTTGCGTCACGATGTCGCCCTCGATCTTGAGCTTTTGCGCAATCTGGCCCTGCGTCGTCGCCGCGCCGCTGCGCGACGCGAATGGCCCCGCGCGCACCCGCCACAGCCTGCCCTTGGCGGTGGTCACGCTGTCGACGTAACCATCGAAGCCCTGGCTCCGCAGGCGGTCGCGCAACTTGTCGGCCGAAGCCTGGTCGCCGAATGCCGCGAGCTGCACCGCCCACGCACCCGGCTGGTTGCCGGCGAGCGCCGAGGCGGGCGCACTGCCGGCCTGGTCGGCGGCCGTGGCATCGATCGACATGGAAACGCCTTCGACGGCCTTGAGCTTCAGGCGCGCGGCCTCGGCCTCCGAACGGCTGTCGAACGGTCCCACGCGGACGCGCGTCACCGGCTTGCCCCGGAACGTTTCAGGTGTCGTCAGCGCGGTGAATCCCGCCTGCTTCGCATTCGCGACCAGCTTGTCGGCGCTGGCACGATCGGAATAAATGCCGAGGTTGACCGTGTAGCGGGCTCCGGCTGCGGCGCCGGCACCGCCCGGCAGC
>JBOHYX010000078.1:0-9312 GCA_050738115.1 Rhodanobacteraceae bacterium | reverse complement strand
GCGACCGACGCGGAGACGCCGGGGCTCGACACGTCGGAGGATGACGCCCCGGGCGAGATGCCGGTGTTGCAACCGTCCGACGCGTCCGCGATGGATGCCGACGTCCCGCTCGCGTCGCGCGAAGCGATCCGCGAACCCGGGATGGCCTTCGCGGCCGAGGCGCAGGAGGCGGTGCCGGCAGCGTCAGTGTCGTCGGCGGATCCGGCGCTCGCGGAAAGCGTCGCCACGTCGTTGTCTGCAACGCCTCGTACCGAACCCGCGTACATCAATGATCCGGTCGATACCAAGCTCGACCTGGCGCGCGCGTACCTCGACATGGATGACCTCGAAAGCGCGCGCGCAATGCTCGGGGAAGTCGTCGCGGAAGGCTCGCAGATGCAGAAGGACGAAGCCAGGCGACTGCTGGCAGATGTCGCGGGCTGATCCGGCACGATGCGCGTTGCGCTGGGCATCGAGTACGACGGTACCGACTTCCTCGGCTGGCAGCGGCTGAGCCACGGCTCGAGTCTGCAGGCGGAAGTCGAGGCGGCGCTGTCCTTCGTCGCCAACCATCCGGTCGAGGTGACGTGTGCCGGACGCACCGACAGCGGCGTGCATGCGTGCTGCCAGGTGGTGCATTTCGACACGGCGGTCGAACGCAGCGAACGCGCCTGGGTGCTTGGAACGACCACGCGCCTGCCGCACGCCATCGCGATCCTGTGGGCCCGCGCGGTTCCGGACGATTTCCACGCGCGCTTTTCGGCGCGCGCGCGGCGCTATCGCTACACGATCCTGAACCGGGCGATCAGGCCGGCGCTGGACGCACGCTTCGTGGCGTGGGAACGCGTGCCGCTCGATTGCGGGGCCATGCACGCCGCTGCGCAGGCGCTGCTCGGCGAACAGGACTTTTCGTCGTTCCGGGCAGCGTCGTGCGAGGCGCGCCACGCGCGCCGGAACGTGCTTGCCGCAAGTGTGCGTCGTGCCGATGGGCGGGCGACCATCGATATCGAAGCCAATGCGTTCCTGCACCACATGGTTCGCAACATCGTCGGCTCGCTGCTGGAGGTCGGGCGCGGTGAACGGCCGGTCGAATGGATCGCGGAGTTGCTGGCGGCGCGCAACCGCGATCTCGCCGGCGTCACCGCGGCACCGCAGGGGCTGACCTTCATCGGGCCGCGGTATCCGTCAGAATGGAAGCTTCCGCCCGAAGTGACTCTGTAGGAGCGCGCCTGCGCGCGACTGGAATTTGGAAACCCATCGCACCCGCGTAAAAATCTGCGGCGTCACCCGCATCGAAGACGCCCTGCTCGCGTGCGAACTCGGCGCCGACGCGGTCGGCATCGTGATGACGCCATCGAGCCCGCGCTGCGCGTCGATACCACGCGCACGCGCGATTCGCGATGTGCTGCCCGCGTTCGTTGCGGCCGTAGTAGTGACGGCTGACGCAAATTTGCATGAAATTGAGGACATTGTCTCTGGCGTCGAGCCAAGCTTGCTGCAATTCCATGGGCATGAAGATCCCGCCGCGTGCGGCCAGGCGGGCGTGCCGTACATCAAGGCATTTTCCATGAGCGACCCGCAGGCCCCGCACCCGGAATCGATGGTCGATGGTTACCGCGGAGCGGCGGCGATCCTGCTGGACGCGCGAATCGTTGGGGAACCGGACAAGGGCAGTCCATTCGATTGGGGACGAATTCCCGCCCGGCTGCCCCGGCCGCTGATACTCGCGGGCGGACTTGACGAAACCAATGTCGCATCGGCGATCGCGGCTGTCATGCCGTATGCTGTCGATGTTTCCAGCGGCGTCGAGTCGGCGCCGGGCGTGAAGGATCGCTTGAAATTGGCACACTTCATGGCGGCGGTCCGACGCGCCGATCGGGACAGGGGAACTTGAGATGGATCCGCCTAGTACCGGTGTGCCTGCATCGCTCACGTTCGATCAGCGCGTCGAATTGTTCAAGACCGAGATGGAACTCATCCAGTCGAGGTTTGACAAATTCGACGGACTTTTCCACGGCCGTCGCAAGCTCGCGGTTACGATTACGGCGGCTGCGTTTGCAGCCGGTGCGGCTCTGGACCAGCGCATCGTTCTGCTCGCCGCAGCGGGTGTCACGGTCGAGTTGTTCGCGCTGGAACTGTTCTACCGCAAGGCGCTGTTTGACGGGTTGGTGCAGCGGCACCTGATCGTTCGTGCCGCGTTGAATGATCCCGCTTTCATGATGAGTCAGATCGTGTATGACCCGTTCAATGACGTGCATTCGAACGTGCCGGAGAAATGGAGGCCGGAGCAATCCCGCCTGTTCCAGATTGAAACGGTAATCTTTTACGTTGTCGTCACCGCGGCGCCGGTCGTCGTGGTGTACGTGGCACCAGGATTGTTGCACCATTGAAGCTGCCCGCGGACATCGATTACCACGCGTACCCCGACGCACACGGCCGCTTCGGTCCGTACGGCGGTACCTTCGTCGCCGAGACCCTGATCGCGCCGTTGGAGGAACTGACGGCGGCGTACCTGCGCCTGCGCGATGACCCGGAATTCCAACGCGAGTTCGCCGATGACCTCAAGCACTACGTCGGGCGTCCTTCGCCGATTTATCACGCAAGGCGCCTGTCCGAGCGGATCGGCGGCGCGCAGATCCTGATCAAGCGCGAGGACCTGAACCACACCGGCGCGCACAAGATCAACAACACCGTCGGCCAGGCGCTGGTGGCGCGTGCGATGGGCAAGCGGCGGATCATTGCCGAAACCGGCGCGGGCCAGCACGGTGTCGCGACCGCGACGGTGTGCGCACGCTTCGGGATGAAGTGCGTGGTGTACATGGGCGCGGTCGACATCGAGCGCCAGAAGATCAACGTGTACCGGATGAAACTCCTGGGCGCCGAGGTGGTGCCGGTCACGTCGGGTTCGCAGACACTGAAGGATGCGCTGAACGAGGCTTTGCGCGACTGGGTCACGAACGTCGCCGACACCTTCTACATCATCGGTACCGTTGCGGGCCCGCACCCGTATCCGATGATGGTGCGCGACTTCAACGCGGTGGTCGGTCGCGAGGCGCGCGCGCAGATGCTGGAGGCGTACGGCCGCCTGCCCGACGTGCTGACGGCATGCGTGGGCGGCGGTTCCAACGCGATCGGCCTGTTCCACGCGTTCTTGAATGATCGCGAAGTGCGGATCGTCGGTGCGGAGGCGGCGGGCGAGGGGATCAAAACCGGCCATCATGCAGCATCGCTCAGCGCGGGCCGGTCCGGGGTACTGCACGGCAATCGCACCTACGTGCTGTGCGACGACGACGGGCAGATCACGGCGACGCACTCGGTGTCGGCCGGGCTCGATTATCCGGGCGTGGGTCCCGAGCATGCGTTTCTCAAGGACACCGGTCGCGCGGAATACGTCGGCATCACCGACGACGAGGCGCTCGCCGGGTTCCACCTGCTGTGCGAGACCGAAGGTATTTTGCCGGCGCTCGAATCCAGCCACGCGATCGCCGAAGCCGTGAAACTCGCGCGCACGCTGCCGAAAGACAAGCTGATCCTGTGCAACCTGTCCGGGCGCGGGGACAAGGATGTGCATACGATTGCGCAGCGGGAGCACATTGAATTATGAGCGCGGGACTCGGGACTCGGGGCTCGGGACCCGGGCATCGCATCGAACGGGCGTTTGCGGCCTTGCGTGAGCGCGGCCGCACCGCGCTGATCCCATTCATCACCGCGGGCGACCCGCTGCCCGCGGCGACGGTTGCGCTGATGCACGCGCTGGTGGAAACGGGGGCCGACCTGATCGAGCTCGGCATGCCGTTCTCCGATCCGATGGCGGATGGACCGGTGATCCAGCACGCGGACGAGCGCGCGTTGCGCAAGCGTGTCGGTATCCGCGAAATCCTCGCCTGGGTGCACGAGTTCCGCGAACGCGACACGGATACGCCGGTCGTGCTGATGGGCTATCTCAACCCGATCGAAATACACGGCATCGCGGTATTCGCGAGCGAGGCGACCGACGCAGGCGTCGACGGCGTGCTCGTCGTCGACTGCCCGATCGAGGAAGACGCAACGCTGCAGCCGCTTCGCGATGCGGGCCTCGCCCGGATCCTGCTCATCGCACCGACGACCTCCGATGCACGCCTTGCGCGGGCAATCGACGTCGCGGAGGGATATCTGTACTACGTGTCATTCGCCGGTATCACCGGTGCCGCGAAGTTGTCGACGGCACACATCGCGCAACGCGTGGGGGCCCTGCGCCAGCGCGCACGGGTGCCGGTCGTGGTGGGCTTCGGCATCAAGGACGCCGTCAGCGCGAAGGCCGTCGCCGCGTTTGCCGATGCGGTAGTCATCGGCTCGGCGCTGGTGGGTACCCTGGCCGATTCGGCCAACGCCGATGATGCGTGCCGTCGTGCGCGCGGCTTCCTCGCGCCGGTTCGGGCGGCGCTCGACTCGATTGGTGGTTGAACGGCGCTTTTGTACCGCTTCAAGGCCGATCGTCAGCGTGCGACGGTCGCCGATCCGGTCATGACCGCGCCCGGGCTCTCGACGCGAAGGAGGTCGCGTTGTGCGATGCACCATGAGGAATTGATCCAGATCAAGGACAGCGATCGCCAAACGCATTAGGCACGTGCGTCCGAACTGCAGAGCGGGAGGGGTCCCATGACGCTGCAGGATACAGCCTGGACCATCTGGCTGGTTGGGGCGGCGCTGATTGCGCTCGGGTTCATCTACGTCATCGTGCAGGCCGGCAAATCCGCCGACGATGCCTCCACGCAAAAGGCCGTCCACACCTCGCACATGTTGCAGGGATGGCTGTTCCTGGTGCTGTTCGTGGGCTTCGTGGCTGGCAGTTGGGCAACGCTCAGCCATTTCCCGATCCCGCCGCAATCCGGCTCGCTCAACGCGGACCAGGTCGTGGAGGTGGTGGGTCGCCAGTGGTCGTGGCAGATCACGCCCTCCACGATCGCGGCCGGCAAGATCGTGGAGTTCCGCGTCACCAGCGATGACGTCAACCACGGCTTTGCGATCTACGGTCCCGATGGCCGCATCGTCACGCAGACGCAGGCGATGCCCGGCTACACCAACAAGCTGCTGCACACCTTCGACCGGATTGGCACGTACACCGTCCAGTGCCTCGAGTACTGCGGGCTCGGTCACGCGCCGATGCGAACGACGCTCCAGGTCGTGGCCGCGAACCCGGGAGGACATTGAACATGCCTTCGCTGACCCTGTATCCCGCCGAGGAACGGCTTGCCGGCGGCGAGCGCGCCGCCTTCAACCTGTACGTCATCACCGCGATGGTGCTGTTCGTGCTGATGATGCTGATCGGCTTGAGCATGCGCATGTCCCAGGCGACATGGCTCGCGCTGCCGCCGGACCTGTTCTACAGGCTTTTATCGATGCATGGCGCCGGGATGATCGGCACCGCGGTGATGGCGACCACCGCCGTGATGTGGTTCTTCCTGCGCAAGTACGTCCGCCTGCACCTGTGGGCGTTCGTCACCAACTACGTGCTGTTCATGCTGGGCGCATTGTGCATCATCGCAGCCGTGTTCGGCGGCGGCTATGCGGCGCTGTGGACGTTCCTGTATCCGTTGCCAACGCACGGCGTCGGCATGTGGACGCCGCACGCGTCGGCGCTGTTCATGCTCGGCTACCTGCTGATCGGCGTGGGCGAGCTGATCTTCTACCTCGATGCCGCGGCGGGAATCATCAAGGTGCACGGCAACCTCGGCCGCGCGATGGGCTGGCAGTGGTTGTTCGGCGGCACCGTCGATCCGGACCACCCCAAGACGGTGGTCGCGAGCACCAGCATGATCATCGCCAACTCGCTGGGCATCCTCGCGGGCGCGGTGGTGCTCGTGATGAGCCTGGTCAATATCTTCTACCCGCAGGTCGCGCTCAATGCGCTGTTCACCAAGACGCTGATCTACTGGTTCGGCCACATGTACATCAACGCGGCGATCTACATGGGCGTGATCGCGATCTACGAGTTGCTGCCGCGCTACACGCACAAGCCGTACCCGCTGTCGCGCGTGTTCCTGTGGGGCTAGGCCGCGACCACGGTTTTCGTGATCCTGGTGTTCCCGCATCACCTCCTGATGGACTATGCCGAGCCGCACTGGTTCCTCGCGCTCGGGCAGATCATTTCCTGGACGTCCGGCTTCCCCGTCGTGGTGGTGACGGCGTGGGGTGCGTTCACCAACCTCTACCGCTCCAGCATCCGCTGGACCATGCCCTCGCGGCTGCTGCTCCTGTCACTGTTCGGGTGGATCGCGGGTGGTTTCGGCGCGGTGCTGGACAGCACGATCCGCATCAACATCGTGATGCACAACACGCTGTGGGTGCCGGGGCACTTCCACTTCTATCTGCTGCTCGGGGTGCTGGCGATGGCGCTTGCCGTGATGTACCACGTGATCGGCGAGCGTGCGCACGAGGCACCGAATTCCGCCGCCGACCGCGTGGGCTTTCCGGTTTACGTGGGTGGCGGCCTGATCTTCCTGCTTGCGTTCCTCGACGCCGGCCATTTGAGCGTGCCGCGGCGCATGGCCGAACACCTGCCGGCGTGGACCGGCACGGACAAGCTGGGAGCGGTCGGCGCCATCCTGGTGGTGCTGGCGATGTTGTGCTTCGCGATCCGGATCACGAGCGGGTTGTTGAAGGGCCCCTCGGCTGCCGGCGTCGGCGTCGCGCCGCCACCCGATGGTGGCATCGCTCCTTCGCCGGGGGCCGCCCGTGTCGGTATTTCGGACCCTGCTGGCTAGCCTCGTGATCCTGGCGGCGGGCGTCGCCACGCTCGCCACGGCTACCGACGGTTTTCGCGCGTTCACCACGGAAACGCCGCGCCGCATCGCGGTCAGCGAACATCCGCGCGCGCTGCCGCCGGTACCGTTGCAGACGGCCGGCGGGCAGACCATCGATTTCACCAGGTTCCGCGGGCGCTGGCTGCTGGTCGATTTCATCTATACGCGCTGCATGACGTATTGTTCCGTGCAAGGCACCGAGTTCGCCCGCTTGCAGGCGCGCCTCGCGCAACCGATCGCGGCGGGAAAGGTCGAGCTGCTCAGCATCAGCTTCGACCCCGCCCGCGACGGACCAGCCGAGCTCGCCGCATACCAGCAGCGGTCGCGTGACCACGGGAAAGGCTGGATCGCAGCGCGTCCGCAGGATGCACGCGATCTGGATGCACTGTTGCGCGTGTTCGGCGTCAAGGCCGTGCCCGATGCGTTGGGCGGGTACGTGCACAACGCCGCGATCAACGTCGTCGATCCCGAAGGACGACTGGTCGCGGTCCTCGACTGGGACGATCCGCGCGGCGCCGCACGCTACGTCGACGCGCGGGTCCGGCAACCATGACGCGGCATGACCGCCGCATGGCGGCAGTCGGAGCGGCGCTCTGGGCGTTGCTCGCACTGCCACCGGTGCAACACGCGCTCACCGCCACGATGACCCTGCAGATGCTGGCGCAGATCCCGCTGCTGGCAGTCGCGGGCTGGTGGGTCGCGCGGTCCGTGTCGGCGCGAGCCGTGCGCGTGATTGCCGGGTGGAACCACGGCGGCATCAGCGGCCTGCTGCTGGCCTCGCTGGTGGCGATGGCATGGATGCTCCCGCGCGCGATGGATGCCGCTGTCGACGATCCCCTGATCGCGCTGGCGAAGTTTGCGAGCGTGCCGCTGCTGATCGGCGCGCCGCTGGCGTTGAGCTGGCCGCGGATGGGCTTCGTCGTGGGCGGCGTGTTCTTCGTCGAAGTGATCGCCACGACGTTCCGGCTGGGCTGGCTCTACGAGGCGTCGCCGGTGCGGCTGTGCGCCAATTACCTGCTCGGCGACCAGCGACTGCTGGGCGAAATCCTGCTGGGGACTGGCGCGGCGATTTGCCTGTTGCTCGCGTGGCAATTGCTGTGGGGCCGCATCCAGGTGGAGCGCCCGCAGGCGTAGGAGGGCACGCGCGGATCTTCCACGCGGCTGCACGCCGGGCGCGCGTTGTATCCTATGCAACTAGCCAACCCGGGGAATCGTCGTGTCCTGGTTGCAGAAACTGACGTCGCCAAAAATCCGCACCGAGGCCACGCCCGGGCGCGGCAAGGTACCGGAAGGGGTGTGGGAAAAATGCTCGGGTTGCGGGATCGGGCTGTATCGGCCCGAACTCGAACGCAACCTGATGGTATGCCCCAAGTGCGGCCACCATCATCCCATCGGTGCGCGGGCGCGCCTTGCGAGCTTTCTTGACGAAGGCGGCAGCGAGCTCGACGCGGGCATGGCGCCCGTTGACGTGCTGAAGTTCAAGGATTCAAAAAGATACCGCGACCGGATCCTTTCGGCCCAGAAGAACGGGGGCGAGAAGGACGCACTGGTTGCGGTCGAGGGCGCGCTGAAATCGATGCCGGTCGTGGCATGTGCCTTCGAGTTCGCCTACATGGGCGGCTCGATGGGTTCCGTGGTCGGCGAAAAATTCGCCCGCGCTGCGGAAACCGCATTGCAGGACCGGGCGCCGCTGGTCTGTTTCACCGCGACCGGCGGTGCGCGGATGCAGGAGGGGCTGCAGTCGCTCCTGCAGATGGCCAAGACATCGGCTGCGCTCGCGCGCCTGCGCGCGGCAGGGTTGCCGTACATCGTGGTGCTGACGCATCCGACCACGGGCGGCGTTTCGGCGAGCCTGGCGATGCTGGGCGACATCCACATCGCCGAACCGCTTGCGCTGATCGGCTTTGCCGGCCCGCGCGTGATCGAGCAGACCGTGCGCGAGAAGCTGCCGGAGGGCTTCCAGCGATCGGAGTTCCTGCTCGAACACGGCGCCATCGACATGATCTGCGACCGCCGCGAGTTGCGCGACCGCATCGCCGATCTCCTCGCGATCCTGACGCATCGCGCGAAGGTGGCTTGACGCCTTGGGCGGATTGCATCGTTACGCGCGCGGCGTTGAACGCGTTTGGCGCACCCACGTTGCTTTGAGGTTGGTGGCCGTGCCGTCAACGGCATTTTGCGCTTTCCTCCTGGCTAGTCGCGGGTGGTTTGACCTCCCTGTCTTTTTCCGCGCGCCTCCCGGGCGCGCGGCCTACTTTCCTTTCGGGGAAAGTAGGCAAAGCCACTGCGCCGGGCATGCCGGTTTCGCCGACGTCGGGTTGGCGAAACTGCCCGCGGTGCTCGCCGAGCGCGCGCCGGCGCGAACTCCGCCATCCATGGCGTCGGACATGCGCGCCTTGCTCGCGCGACCGGCTGCGCGCCGCGGCGGCATGCAACGGCGCTGGAAGAGCTCTGCTTCGGTGTCGGCCATCCATGGCCTCGCCCGAAGCGGGATCACGCCGTTTGCTTCGTATCGCCACGCGGGCAGGATGCCCGCCAACGGGGCCCCTCG
>JBOHYX010000077.1:0-9361 GCA_050738115.1 Rhodanobacteraceae bacterium | reverse complement strand
CACCTCACCGACATCGATGGCAACGAATACATCGATTATCTGCTCGGCCTCGGGCCCATGATCCTCGGCCACCGGCCGCCGCGCGTGACGCGCGCCGTGGTCGATTTCATCGAGCAGCGCGGCACCGTGTTCGCGTTGCCGACCGAGGACGAGGCGCGCCTCGCCAACAAGATCATCGCGGCGGTGCCGAGCGTCGAGCAGGTGCGCCTGTGCAACACCGGCACCGAGGCGGTGCTGTATGCAACCCGCCTCGCGCGCGCGTTCACGCGCCGGCACAAGATCATCCGCTTCGAGGGCATGTACCACGGCTTCTCGGACGCGATCTACTGGAGCAAGCACCCCGACATCGCGAAAGCCGGCCCCGATGCGCAGCCGGTGCCGGTGCCGCAGGGACCGGGGCTGCCGTGGGGTATCGAAGGCAACCTCATCATCCTGCCGTGGAACGATGCGGACGCGCTCGCCGACACGATCGCACGCGAGGGCGACGCGATCGCCGCGGTGATCACCGAACCCGTGATGTGCAATACCGGCTGCATCCTGCCCGAACCGGGTTACCTCGAAACCATGCGCGAGTTGACCGCACGGCACGGCATCGTGCTGATCTACGACGAGGTCATCACCGGTTTCCGGCTCGGCCTCGGCGGCGCGCAGGCGCGCCTCGGCGTGCGCCCGGACCTGTCGGTGTTCGCCAAGGGCCTGGGCGGCGGCTTTCCGGTCGCGGCTTGCGGCGGTCGCGCGGGCATCATGGCGCTGGTCGCCGAGGGCAAGGTTTCGATGGCGGGCACGTATACCGCCAACGGCATTGCGGTCGCCGCCGCGAACGCCGCGCTCGATGTGCTGGTTGCGCCCGGATTGTTCGAGCAGCTCGATGCGGTGTCAGACGAGCTTCGGCTCGGCCTGGAAAAGGTGCTGCACGATGCGCGGCTGCCCGCGTACGTGGTGGGCGTGGGACCACTGATGCAGGTGTGGTTCGCGAAGGCGCCGATCCGCAACTACCGCGATGCCGAACGGCACGCCGACCAGGCGCTGTTCCGGCGCTGGTGGCAGGGGATGCTCGCGCACGGCGTGCTGTTCCATCCGGGCGCGTACGAGAACCTGTTCGTGTCGACCGCGCACAGCCACGCGGACGTGACTGAAACGCTCGCGGCGGCCAAACAGGTGGCCGGCGACCTCGCACGTCACGTATGAATTCCGGGCGCGCGCCGCCTCGCGCCAGGGGGCCTCTCGAGAAACAACGACTCGCCGACTGCTCCATGCTCGTCATTCCGGGGCTGCCCGCGCTTGTTGCGGGCAGAACCCGGAATCCGGCTCTGCGAATTTTCCCCCACCAGAGCTGGACAAGCTCGTCGCATCCTCGGATCAGGTCCGGGGCAGGCTCTGCGGACTCGCCCTGCGGGCCACCGGCCGCGCCGGTGTTCGCTCCGGCGTCCCTGCCTCCGTCGTCGGGTTACGCCGCCGATGGAGCCGGCGACGGCCTAGGAACTATGATTTCGGGGTGTCTCGGCGAGCGACTGCCCCGCGCGAGGGTTGGGAGGCTCACAAGCCGCTGGTCGACGAACTGCGCCACGCCGGACCGGCGGGTCATGAGCCGGATGGCATGACGGAATAGCGCCTGCTCCTTTCCATCGAGCGGGCCACGCGGCGTACCTTGCGCCCTCCGCCGCCGCACGTCGTTCCGCCCATGGCTGCCGTTGCAAGCCCGTCACGCATGCCCCTGTCCAGGGATCGGATTCAGCACCTCGCGTCGCTGACCGAAGGATTGGACACAGCCGGACTCTGGTGGCTGTCGGGTTATGCCGCGGGCCTCGCCGGCAGGCTCGTACACGCATCGGAGGCGTCGCCGGACGCGCGTGCGGCGGCGGAACCGGAAACCGCGGCGCGGCTCACGATCCTGTACGGCAGCCAGACCGGCAACTGCCGGCGAGTGGCGGAAAGCCTCGCCGCGCAAGCCGGAGCAAATAGCCTGGTGGCGCGGCTCGTGCGCGCGGACGTTTATCGGGTGCGCGAGCTGGCGCAGGAAACATTGCTGTACGTCGTGATCAGTACCCAGGGTGACGGCGATCCGCCGGATGACTCGCGCGGCTTTCTGGACTTCCTTGCCGGGCGCCGCGCGCCGAAGCTGGATTCGCTTGCGTACGCAGTGCTGGGGCTCGGCGATTCGAGCTACCCGCAGTTCTGCGTCACCGGCCGCAACCTCGATGCGCGGCTCGCCGAGCTTGGCGCGACGCGCCTGTTCGCGTTTGCCGAAGCCGACCTCGACTTCGAGGGGATCGCCGAATCCTGGAACGCGAACGCGCTCGAGTCCGCGCGCGAGATCCTCGAGTCTTCCGCAGCCGTGCTGGCCGATAACGTCACCTTGCTGCGCCCGCGCCCGGAGGCGGCGGCTTGGTCGGCGTCGCGGCCGTTCCAGGCCGAAGTGATCGCGCAACAACGCATCACGTCCGCCGACAGCGCCAAGGACGTGCGCCACATCGAAATCGACATCGCCGGCGCGGGGCTCGACTACGAGCCGGGCGACTCGCTGGGCGTGGTGGCGCGCAATCCGGTCCCGCTGGTCGACGCGGTGCTGGAGGCGCTGCACCTGGACGGCGATGCCGACGTCGCGCAGGCTGGCGTCTCGCATACGCTGCGCGAGTGGCTGACCGTCCGCCGCGAGCTGACGCGGCTCAGCCGGCCGTTCCTCAACGCAATTGTCGAGCGCAGCGGCAGCGCGGTTCTGCGAGACCTGCTGCGACCCGAACACGCCGACGCATTGCGCCGGCTGATGGAAACAACACAGCCGATCGACTTGTTGCTGACGCATCCGGGCGACTGGTCGGGTGAACAGTTGGTTGCGGCGCTGCGGCCGCTCGCGCCGCGCCTGTACTCGATCGCCTCCAGCCGCGCCGCGGTTGGCGACGATGAAGCGCACCTCACGGTCTGTCACGTCGAGTACACGACCGCCGCCGGTACGCGCTGGGGCGCGGCTTCGCACTGGCTGGCTGAACGGACCGAAGGTGATCCGCTCGACGTGTACCTCGAGCGCAACGAGCGCTTCCGGCTGCCCGCCGATCCCGCGCGCGACGTCATCATGATCGGACCCGGCACGGGCGTCGCGCCATTCCGCGCCTTCCTCCAGCAGCGCATCGCCGTGGGTGCGTGTGGCCGCAACTGGCTGTTCTTCGGCAATCCGCATTTCCGCAGCGATTTCCTGTACCAGGTCGAGTGGCAGGCTGCGCTGGAGAACGGCACGCTGGCGCGCATGGACGTCGCGTTCTCGCGCGACCCGGATCTGTGCGCTGGCGATGCGCCGGCCGCGCGCGCGAAATCCTACGTGCAGGACCGCGTGCGCGAACGCGGCCGCGACGTCTTCGACTGGCTGGAGAATGGCGCGCACGTTTACGTCTGCGGCGCGACGGCGATGGCGCGCGACGTCGAGGATGCGTTGTGCGACGTCATCGCCGGGCACGGTGCGCGCACGCCCGATGCCGCGGCCGAATGTCTCGGCGAGCTGCGCGAACAGCGCCGTTACGCGCGGGACGTGTACTGATGGACGAGCCGTCCGAAATCGAGCGGATCAAGGCGGCCAGCCGCCATTTGCGCGGCACGCTGGTCGAGAGCCTCGCCGATCCGGTCACCGGCGCGTTGCGCGCGGACGACGTGCAGGTGCTGAAATTCCACGGCGGTTACCAGCAGGACGATCGCGACGCGCGCGAATCACGGCGCCTCGCGAAGCTCGAACCCGATTACAGCTTTTTCGTGCGGCTGCGGCTCCCGGGCGGCGTATTGACGCCGGCGCAGTGGCTCGCGATGGACGCTGTGGCGACGCGTTACGGCACGCGCGGCCTGCGCCTGACCACGCGCCAGACCATCCAGGTGCATGGCATCCGGAAGCGGATGCTGCGCGCCGCGCTGCGCGCCATCCACGCTTCAGGTCTCGACACCATTGCCGCCTGCGGTGACGACAACCGCAATGTCGTCGTCGCGGTCAATCCGTTGCTCTCCAGCGTGCATGCGCAGATCCACGCGCAGGCGCAGGCGTTGTCGATGCACCTGCGGCCGCGTTCGCGCGCGTGGTTCGAAACCTGGCTCGGCGAGCCGCCGACCGCCGGCGACGCGCCTGAACCGCTGCTTGGCGATGCGTACCTGCCGCGCAAGTTCAAGATAGGTTTTGCCGTGCCGCCCGACAATGACATTGACGTGTTTTCGCAGGATATTGGCTTCGTGGCGATTATCGAGCAGGGAGCGCTCGCAGGGTACGACGTGTTGGTCGGCGGCGGCATGGGCGCGAGCCACGGCGACGCACGCACGTACCCGCGGATGGCCAGCCCGATCGGGTTCGTCGCACCGGAGCAGGTGGCAGCCGTGGCGGAAGCGGCCCTCACGCTGCAGCGCGACCACGGCGACCGCAGCGACCGCAGGCACGCGCGCTTCAAGTACACGGTCGACGACAAGGGGCTCGACTGGACCAAGGCCGACATTGAACGTCGCGCGGGTTTCGCGCTGCAGCCGGCGCGCGGATTCGAGTTCAGCCAGCGTGGTGACCGTTTCGGCTGGCGCGAGGGCGACGACGGACGCTGGCACTTGGGCCTGCGCATTCCGTTCGGGCGCGTGCATGACAACGATGGCGTCACGCGCCAGACCGGCATGCGCGACATCGCGCGGCTGCTGGCGGACGCAGCGCCCGACGCGCAGATCCGCCTGACTCCGAACCAGAACGGGTTCATCGCGAGCGTGCCCGCGCTGCTCCGGGCGCGCATCGATGAATTTTCGATGCAGCATGATCTCGCCCTGCACCGCACCGCGACGCGCCTCGGCCTCAACGCGATCGCCTGCGTGGCGTTGCCGACCTGCGGCCTCGCGATGGCCGAAGCCGAGCGCTGGATGCCGGAGTTCCTGCCGAAGGTGCAGGCGCTGCTCGACCGGCATGGCTTGCACGGCGAACCCCTGGACCTCCGCGTCAGCGGTTGCCCGAACGGTTGCTCGCGCCCGTATCTTGCCGAAATCGCGCTGGTCGGCAAGGCGCCCGGCCGTTACAACCTGATGCTGGGCGGCGACCATCGCGGGCAGCGCATGAATGCGTTGTACCGCGAAAACATCACCGAGCCCGACATTCTCGAATCGCTCGATGGACTGTTCGGGCGCTTCGCAGCGCAGCGCGCAACCGACGAGCACTTCGGCGATTTTCTGGTGCGTGTCGGCACGGTGATACCGCCGCAGCCGCGCACGACGCAGGCATGAGTCCGCACATTCCCGCCGACGCCACGCCGTCGCCCGGCGCGCTCGCCGAACTGAACGGCTGGCTGGCCATGCGCAGTGCCGAACAGCGCATCGACTGGGCGCTGGCCGAGCTGCCGAGCGCGCACGTGCTGTCGTCGAGTTTCGGCGCGCAGGCGGCCGTCTCGTTGCACCTCGTGACGCGCGCCCGCGCCGATGTGCCGGTGGTCCTGATCGACACGGGCTACCTGTTTCCGGAAACCTACCGCTTCGTCGACGAACTGCGCGAGCGTCTGCGTCTCAACCTCAACGTCTATCGTCCCGAACTCGGACCGGCGTGGATGGAAGCACGCGTCGGCAAGTTGTGGGAGCAGGGCGTCAAAGGCATCCACCGCTACAACCGCCTGCGCAAGGTCGAGCCGATGTGGCGCGCGCTCGACGAACTGCACGCCGGAACCTGGATCGCGGGCATCCGCCGGAGCCAGTCGGAGAGCCGCGCGCGTGCACCGTTCCTCGCCCGTCGCGACGGCCGCTGGAAATTGCAGCCGATCGCGGATTGGCGCGACCGCGACGTGTGGCAATACCTGCACCGGCACGACCTCCCGTACCACCCGCTGTGGCACCAGGGCTACGTGTCGATCGGCGATGTGCACACCACGCGCCGCTGGGAACCGGGGATGCACGAGGAGGACACGCGCTTCTTCGGACTCGGTCGAGAATGCGGCCTGCACGTGGACCGCACGCATTTGGACGGCCAAACCCTTGCGAAGTGAACGTGGTGCCGCCAAGCTGCGGGCCTGCCCTTGAGGAGAGCCCGCATGGCTGGCAAATCCCGGCGGCCGCGCGCTGCCGCTGCGGTCACCACGCCGCGTCGCCGCAAATCCGGTGATGCGACGGCGCGCACGCCCGATCTTTCCGCCGTGCGCGCCGAGATCGACGGAATCGACAACGAGATCCAGGCGCTGATCGCGCGCCGCGCCAACTGGGCCCACGAGGTCGGGCGCGCCAAGGGCAAGCTCGCGGCGGCGGTCGACTATTACCGCCCGGAACGCGAGGCACAGGTGTTGCGCCGGGTGATCGACCGCAACGACGGCCCTCTCTCCGACGACGTGCTGGTGCGCCTGTTCCGCGAAATCATGTCCGCCTGCCTCGCCCAGCAGGAGCCGCTCAAGGTCGGTTACCTCGGCCCCGAAGGGACGTTTTCCGAACAGGCCGTGTTCAAGCACTTCGGTCATTCGGCCAAGGGCTTTCCGCTTGCGAGCGTCGCCGAAGTGTTCGACGAGGTCGCGGAAAAGCGGGCGGATTTCGGCGTGGTGCCGGTCGAAAATTCGGGGCAGGGCACGATCCAGTCGACTCTCGACCTTTTCCTCGGCTCGCCGCTCAAGATCTGCGGCGAGGTCGAGTTGCAGGTCCATCAATATCTCTTGTCGCGCAGTGGCCACGCGGAAGAGGTCGAGCGCGTCTATTCGCACGCGCAGTCGCTGGCGCAGTGCCGGAGTTGGCTGCGCCAGAATTTTCCGCAAGCGGAACTGCAGGCGGTGTCCAGCAACGCCGAGGCCGCGCGGCGCGCGCGCAAGGCCGACGACGTCGCGGCGATCGCCGGCGAGAACGCGGCCAACGTGTACGGGCTCAGGGTCGTGGCCGGGCCGATCGAGGATCGCCCCGACAACACTACGCGGTTCCTGGTGATCGGGCGCGCGCTGTTTCCGCCGTCCGGCAACGATCGCACCTCGCTGCTGGTGTTCGTCCACGACCAGCCGGGCGCGCTCTATCGCGTGCTGGAGCCGCTGGCGAGACACGGCGTCAACATGGACCGGATCGAATCGCGGCCTGCGCACGCGGGCAAGTGGGTGTACGCGTTCTTCATCGACGTGCGCGGTCACGTGGACGAATCGCCGTTGCGCGATGCGCTGTCCGAACTCGGCGATTTCGCCTCGCAGGTCACGGTGCTGGGTTCCTATCCCGTCGCGGTGGTGTGAAACGCGCGGCGCTGCGTGTGGTCCGAGCTTGACCACTGCGAACCGAGGATCCGCGATGCGTCGAATCGTCTTGCTGTTGCTGGTGCTGGCGCCGCTGTCGGCTTCGCCCACCTTGGCCCGCGCCGGTTCCCATGCCGATGCGCTGTCGCAGTGCCTGATCCGCGCGACCACGCCGGCCGACCAGAAGGTCGTGCTGCGCTGGGCGTTCGCGACCATGGCGCTCGATCCCGAAGTGGCGTCGATGGCGACGATCACGCCCGCGCAACGCGATGCCATCAATCGGCAGGCGGGCGCGCTGGTGACCGACCTGCTGGCGCAATCGTGCAGCCAGCAGGTCCAGCAGGTGCTGATGTTCGAAGGCACCTCGGGCGCCGAGGCCGCGTTCGAGGCGTGGGGGCGCTGGGCGGTGACGGGGTTGATGTCGGAACCGCACGTCGCGCAGGGCATGGCGACGCTGCTGCAGTACATCGACATTCCGAAGCTGATGCCGCTGGTGCCGCTGCAAGGGCTCACCCCGAACGGCAGCGGTTGACGCCGGTGAGCATCGTAGGTTGGGGTGAGGTACGAACCCCAACGCTCTTTTCGAATACGTCGTTGGGGTTCGCATGAGGCCGCTCACCCCAACCTACCGCGCTGCAGGGGCTCACCCCGAACGGCAGCGGTTGACGCCGGTCAGGCCGGCACCCGACGCAGTTCCTGCCAGGCCGGCGGCGCGGGCCAAGCGGGTTCGGCGTTGCCCGCCATCACCCGGCGCAGGTCGATCGCGTCGATCTGCGGTGCGACTTCGCGCAGCAGCCGCAGCGTGAAATCGCGCAGGACCCGGCCGCGCGGCAGTACCGCCCAGGTGACGCATTCGGGCAGCGCCTGCGGCGCCGGCAGCACGCACAGGTCGGTGTCATCCGCGCGCACCGCCATTTCCGCGAAGATGCCGACGCCGAGTCCGGCGCGCACGTAGGTCTTGATGAGGTCGGCGTCGTGCGCGGTCATCGCAAGCTGCATCGGCAGGCCGGCGGCATCGAAGGCGCGCCGCAGCGAGGATTCCGGCCGCCGCGAGGATTCGTAGCTCACCAGCGGCAGCGCCGAAAGCTCGGCGAGGGTCGGCGGCTGCTTGCGCCGTGCAAGCGCATGCGCGACCGGCACCAGCACCACGCGGCGCCAGCGGTACAGCGGCACCGCGATGCCCGTGCTCGGCACCGCGCCACTGGTGCTGATCACCGCCAGTTCATCGCCGCTGGGTGTGAGCCGCGCGAGGATTTCGCTCTCGTCGGACGGCTGCAGGCGGATGCTGACGCCCGGGAATTCGCGCCGGGTCGCGGCGATCGCGGCGGGCAGCACGTAGCGCGCCTGCGTGTGTGTGGTGACGAGGGTCAGGCGCCCCTTGCGCTCGCCACGCTGGTTCGCCGCCAGCGCGCGGATGTTGTCGGCCTCGTCCAGCAGGCGGCGGGCGTGCACCAGCACGTGTTCGCCCGCCTGCGTCAGCGATGTGAGGCTGCGCCCCTTGCGCGTGAACAGGAGAAACCCGAGTTCGTCCTCGAGCTGCTTGACCTGCCGTGACAGGCCCGGCTGGGTGCCGTGGACGCGCTCGGCCGCAAGCGTGATGTTGAGGCCCGAATCGACGATCGCGACGAGGTAGCGGAGCTGGTTCAGGGTCATCGGGCGTTCACGGGTGTGCGTAGAGTTTGGAAGGCCGGGTGCGGCGCGCGACGAGCCGGAGCATAGCAATGGCGCTGCCACAGCCTTATAACAAAATGATATATACCGCGGCCCGACGCGCATTTCCACCCATCCGGGCGGACGCGCAGAATGATTCCGATGTACGCATACGCGCCAAGCCAATCCTCTGCACCGCTGTTTCCGCTGTTTGCGGACCTTGGCGGCCGGGCCGTACTCGTCGTCGGTGGCGGCAAGGTTGCGCGTCGCAAGGTCGAGGCGCTGCTCGAGGCCGGCGCGGCGGTCACGATCGTCGCAGCCGCACTCGAGCCAGGACTCAACCAACTGGCGTTGCTGGGACGCATCCGCCAGCATCGCAACGCATTCGATCCCGCGCAACTCGATGGCGTGTGGCTGGTCGTCGCGGCCAGCGACGATCGCCGGCTCAATCGCGAGGTCGCGGACGCCGCGGCCGCGCGCCAGATTTTCGCGAACGTCGTCGACGACGCCGAGCTGTCGAGCGTCCATGCGCCCGC
>JBOHYX010000076.1:0-9510 GCA_050738115.1 Rhodanobacteraceae bacterium | reverse complement strand
TTTCTGGGCGGTGGCGCTGACGGAGCTGATGCTGGGCCTCGGCATCGCGCTGTTCTTCATGCCCATCCTGACGATCCTGCTGTCGGATCTGGATGGCCCCGAGATAGCGGAGGGTTCCGGCTCGGCGACCTTCCTGCGGACGGTCGGGGCCAGTTTTGCCGTGTCGATCGTGACCTTCCTCTGGACGCGTGGCGGTGCGGTCAGCCACGCCAATCTCGCCGAACACATCAATCCGTTCAACGATGAGGTTCGCCGCGGTGTCGCCGCGATGGGCGGACTGTTGCAGCATTACCTGGCAGAGATCAACGGCGTCATTACCCAGCAGGCGATGCAGATTTCGTTCAACCATGTCTTCGACGGACTGGGTATCGGTTTCTTCGGCTTGATCGCGGTGGTATGGCTGGCCAAGCCGCCGTTCATAGCGCGGCGCGGCGCGGGCTCGGGAGGGCACTGATGCGCGGCCATCCCCGATCGCCGCTTCGACCGGCACTGCAATCGGGTGCATCCCTGGTCGGCGCGCGCCGCAACGGCAGCAACCGCGCCACCGGGCCGGAACGGCCGCCGCGGCGCCGATGACGCGGCGCGATGACGAACTCGCATGGCTTCGACCGCCGCCACCGCCGCGCCGTCATTCGGCACCTTCCGTCCCGCGAGCCTCGGGCTCGCGACCGTTGGGCTGTCGCTCGGCACCTTCATGCAGGTGCTCGACATGACGATCGCGAACGTCTCGTTGCCGACGATCGCCGGCAACCTCGCGGTGAGCGCGGACCAGTCGACCTGGGTGATCACCTCGTTCACCGTGTGCCAGGCGATCACGCTGCCCATGACGGGATTCCTGTCGCGCCGCTTCGGCGAGGTGAAGGTGTTCGTGTGGGCGACGCTGCTGTTCACGGTGTTTTCGTTCCTCTGCGGCCTTGCGACCAGCCTTTCGACGCTGGTGCTGTTCCGTGCGCTGCAGGGCGCCGTGTGCGGACCGATGTATCCGATCACGCAGAGCCTGATGGTCGAGATCTATCCGCGCGAGAAACGCAGCATGGCGCTTTCCATCATCGCCATGATCACCGTGGTCGCGCCGATCGTCGGGCCGATCCTCGGCGGTTACATCACCGATTCGTATTCGTGGCGCTGGATCTTCTTCATCAACGTGCCGCTGGGCGTGTTTGCCGCGGCCGTGGTGTTCGTGCAGATGGGCAAGCGCGTCGAGAAATTGCGCCGCTCGCGGATCGACTGGGTCGGGATCGGGACGCTGATCCTGGGCGTCGGTTCGCTGCAGATCCTGCTCGACAAGGGCCAGGATCTCGACTGGTTCCATTCAACGACGATCGTGGTGCTCGCGATCATCGCCTTCATCTCGCTGACGGTGTGGGTGGTCTGGGAGCTGACGGACCAAGAGCCACTCGTCGATCTGCGCCTGTTTCGCCACCGCAACTTCGCGGCCGGCACGCTGGCACTGGTGCTCGGATTTGCGGTGATCTTCGCGATCGCGCTGATGATGCCGCTGTGGCTGCAGAACGTCCTCGGCTACACCGCGTTGTGGTCAGGGCTCGCGACGGCGCCGGTCGGCGTGGTGCCGGTGCTGACCGTGTATCTCGTCGGCAAGTACGCGAACCGCGTGGACCTGCGCTGGCTGGCGGCGGTCGCGTTCGCGGCGATGGGCACCGGATGCCTGCTGTTTGGCCGCCTGAACACCGACGTCAACTTCGGGATGATCGCGCTGATCGAGCTATGGATGGGCGTGGGCACCGCACTGTTCTTCCTGCCCGTGCTGACGATCCTCCTGTCCGAGCTCGAAGGGCCGGAAGTGGCCGAAGGCTCGGGCTCGGCCACGTTCCTGCGCACCGTCGGCGCGAGCTTCGCGGTATCGATCATCACCTACCTGTGGAATCGCGGCGGCTCGGTGAGCCATTCCAACCTTGCGGAGTTCATCAATCCGTACAGCGCCGAGGTGCGCCACGCCGTCACCACGATGGGCGGCGAGCTGCAGCGTTACGCGGCGGGAATCAACCAGGTGATCACCCAGCAGGGCATGCAGATTTCCTTCAATCACATCTTCGACGGGCTGGCCGTCGCGTGCTTCCTGCTGATCGCGGTGGTGTGGTTCTCGAAGCCGCCGTTCTGGCACACGGACAACGAGAAAAGGCCATCCGCGGGGCATTAGTGCCGAGGAAGCGCGCTGAGCAAGCGCGGGCATCCTGCGCGCATTTGGCGGAGGGCCGACAACAGCTTTTCATCCGCGAAGCACGCGAAGAACGCAAAATGGGTCATGGGATTCCTTCGCGTGCTTGGCGTTCTTCGCGGACTGACGCTCTGGCTCTGGGCGCATACGCCGATGGTGGGTCGCGGGCACAAGCTGTTCATCCATGGCGGGATCGGCTATTTGCGCAGGCGCGCGACCAATGCGTGCAGCGCGGCCTGGGCCTCGGGCGCAAACCAGCCGTCGAGGAAAGCTTCCACGGGCAGCGAGGCCGGATCGTCGAACAGGTGTGCAAGATCGGCGCGTGCCAGCGCGCGGGTACGGAGCATCGCCTGCCGCGGCAACTCGAGCAGCGCCCCCAGCCAGGCCGACGCACGCGGGACGACCTGGTCGGCATCGGCCACTTCGTCGACGATCCCGGCGGCGTGCGCGGCCGCGGAATCCAGCAGCGTGCCCGCGACCAGCAGGCGCTCGGCACGGTACGCCCCGGCGAGGCGACGCATCGCGGCCTGGATGCAGTCCGGCACGATCAGGCCGACCCGCACCTCGTTGAGGCCGATCCCGAATTCGCCGCGTGCCATCACGCGGTAGTCGCAGAACAACGCCAGCACCGCGCCGCCCGCGGGGCTGTGCCCGGTGACGGCCGCCGCGACCGGAACGGGCGAATGCGCGAGGGCCGCGCACACGCCGAAGAAGTCGTCCCAGAACGCGCGCATTGCGCTGCGGTCGAGTCGCAGCAGCGCGGGGATGTCGAGGCCGGCCGAAAACATCCCCGGCGCGCCTGAAATCACCAATGCTTCGGCGCCGCGGACCGGCGCCTGCTCGATCGCGCCCCGCAGCGCCGCGATCAGCGTGGGATCCAGCGCGTTGACCGGCGGCCGCGCGAGCCTGAGTTCGCGGATGCCGTGGTCGTGTGCGATTTGCTCAAGCATGTGCGCTCCGTGGTGCACGCTTCATTGCGTCTTCCGTCTTCGTTTCTCCGTCTCCCGTCCCTCGTTTCCCGTCCCCGTCACATATCCCGCGCCGTCCACGTGTATTCCACCGTATACGTGAGCGTCGCGCTGCCATTCGCGGGCACCGGCACCTGGAACTCCAGCAGTTGCGGTGTCTGCTTCGCGGGCTTCGAACTGGATTCGGTGATGCGCCACTCGCGCCAGCGGTCGGGGTGTTCACGCACGGTCACCGTCCGCGCGATGTCGCCACCGTTGGCGAGCGTGATCCGGTACGACTCGGTCATGCGGTGCGCGCCGGCATCGACGTGGAACGCGGTGCGTTCGCGGCTGGCGCGCAGGTCGAAACTTTGGCCGAGTTGCACGTCGACGCGCTGGCCCTTGGGCGTGTCGGCGATGCCGCCTTCGCCCAGCAACGCCGGGGCGCCTGCGCGATCGGTGATCCATGCGCGCAAGGTGCCGGCCGGCAGCGCTTCCGGCGCCGTGAACGCCAGCGTGCTCGCGATCGGACGATCCTGGTAGTCCTGCGCGCCGTAATCGTTGGTGTTCGGTCTGGGCGGAAAGCCGACGTTGCCGTCCTCGACCACGTACGCGCGGTCGCACCCGAGTTCGCGGGGCGGGTACAACGGCGTCAGGGTCACCGTATCGGTCGGTAGGGTCACGGCACCGGGCAGGGTGAAGCTCCGGTAGTCGCCGAGTGGCGCCTGTACCGGCATCGCCTGGGCGGCCATCGGTGCGGGTCCCTTGGCCATGCTGAACATGCGCGGGCGGTTGCCGAGGTTGGGCTGGCCAGCGACCAACTGGATGTCGACGGCGTCGTAGTCGCGCCCGCTGCGGTTGGCGATGCTGGCCTCGGGCTTGAACTGCATCCGGCACGCGCTGCCTTGCGCGAGCATCGCCGAGTAGGCGGCGCGCCAGCCGAGCCCTGCCGTGGTGTAGGTGAGCCGCGCGTCGCGCTGTCCGGCGGCTTTCGCGTCGACGTCGAGCACCAGCGTGCTGCCGCGCGAATACGCGTCTTTCGGCATGGTCATGGTCGCGTACTGGTGGATCAGGTGCAGCGCCCCGTCCGGCGTGCGGATGATCTGCCCATTTTGCGACGCCCCGACCAGTTCACCGGTAATGCTGCCCGTGCCGCCTGCGCCGGGGCCGCCGATGCCGGACACGGTGACTTCGTGCCCGACCGCACCGCCCCCCGTTTTTCCGAGCAGCACCCGCTGCCCGAGTACCTCGATGCCCTGATTTGAGCCGAACCCCACCATGATGGCTTCGGGGTCGATGGTCGAGGGCAAGCCGTCGATGCGGATGTCGTGGCTGCCGGAAGCGACGTTCAGTTCGCGCTGCTCGTGCACGACTGCATGCCCGGTGTCGAGCGTACCCGGCGAGCCTCCGGTGAACAGGGCGTCACCGTCGGCGTGGTAAATCGTGACGCTGGTGGCGCCGGCGGCGAGCGCGGCGGGCGTGGCAAGCAGGGCGGCGAGGGCGGCACAACCCAGGCGGCTTGGCATGAGGACGGAACTCCGCGTGGCAAAAACAGCCCCGATGATAACGTTGCGATCCTTCGGGAACCGCGGCGTCAGGTCGCGGCCTGCGCCGCGCCATCTCCTTGCGACACTTCGGCCAGCAGCGCCGCGATCTCGTCATTGTCGCGCGCACGCCGCAGGCGTGGCGCCAGCGCGGTCAACGTGCCGCGGTCGCAGCGTCCCAACGCGTCGCGCTGGGCCAGGATGCGATCGGGCAGCATGCTGAAGTCCTCGAGCCCGAGTGCGACCAGGATCGGCGCGAACGCCGGGTCGCCGGCAATCTCACCGCACAGGCACACGGGCTTTCCGGCCACGCGCGCGCGGCCGATGATCCACGCCAGCAGCCGCAGCACGGCCGGGTGCGCGGGCTGGTAGAGCTTGCCGAGCTGATCGTTGTTGCGGTCGGCAGCCAACAGATATTGCGCGAGGTCGTTGCTGCCGATCGCAATGAACTCGGCGACGTCGAGCAACGTGCGCACGTTGAGGGCAGCGGCGGGAACCTCGATCATCGCGCCGAGCTCGAACTGGTCCGGGATTTCGTGGCCGGCGGTGCGCAGGTCGCGCGCACACGCCTCGATCAGGCGGCGTACTTCGGCAACTTCCGCGGCGTCGGTGACCATCGGTACCAGCACACGCACGGGGCCGTAACAGCTCGCGCGCAGGATCGCGCGCAACTGCGTCACGAACACGTCCGGCTGGCGCAGCGACAGGCGCACGCCACGCATGCCGAGCGCGGGGTTGGGCTCGGCGGCCATCACCAGCCCCGCCGAATCGGCCTTGTCGGCGCCGAGGTCGAGCGTGCGCAGGGTGACCGGCAGGCCGCCCGCGCAGAACACGGCGTCCCGGTAGGCGGTGAACTGTTCCTCTTCGCTCGGCAGGTCGTCGCGGGCGAGGAACAGGAATTCGGTGCGGTACAGCCCGATTCCGGCGACGCCGAGATTCCGGGCGTGCTCGATGTCCTCCGGTCGTTCGGCATTGGCGAACAGGCGCAGCCGGTGGCCGTCGCGGGTGCGGGTTTCGACGCCGGCGAGTTCGGCGAGCCGGCGGCCTTCGCGCAGCGATTCACGCTGCCAGGCGCGGTACTGCGCGAGATCCTGCGCCGCCGGATGCACCACCATTTCGCCGTGCACGCCGTCGACCAGCGCGAGGTCGCCGTCGCGCAGGTCCTCCAGCACGCCATCCGCCCCGACCAGCATGGGCACGTGCAGGCTGCGCGCGAGGATCGCACTGTGCGAGTACTGGCTTCCGGATCCGGCCACGACTGCGAGCACGCCGTGGTTGGCGAGGTGCGCCAGGTCGCCTGGCGCGACGCTTTCGGTGACCAGGATTTCGCCCACGCGCGTCGCGAGTTTTTTCTCTTCGCTGCTGGCTTGGCGCGCCAGCGCGCTTTGCACCCGCGCGATCACGTGGCTGACGTCTTCGCCGCGGCTCCGGAGGTACGGATCGTCCATCTTGTTGAACACCGCGACAAGCCGATCGCGCTGCGCCTTGAGGGCGGCCGTCGCCCGGTAGTGGCCCGTGCGGATCATCGCGCGCAGGCCCTCGAGCAGTTCGGGATCGTCCAGGAGCTGGGCGTGCGCATCGATGAATTCGCCCACTTCGCGCGCCAGCGCGCCGTGCAGTTTCCGGCGCAGTTCGGCCATGTCCTCGCGGGCGACCGCGAACGCCTGCTCCAGCCGCGCAATCTCCGCATCGACTTCGGCGTCCGGCAACGGGGTGGCGTCGATGCTGAAGCGCGCCGGCTGCTCCAGGCGCACCCGTCCGAGCGCCATGCCCGACGCGGCCGGGGTGGCGGTGAACACGCGCCTCATGCGCCCTCGTCGAACTTGTGGTCGAACAGGCTCGAAACGGCGTCGAGCGCCAGCGCTTCGTCGGGCCCATCGGCGCGCAGCAGCAACGGCGTGCCGAGGCCGGCGGCCAGCATCATCACCCCCATGATGCTTTTTGCGTTCACCTCGCGGCCACCGCTGACGAGCCAGACCGTTGACTTGAACCCCTGCACCAGTTGCACCAGCTTGGCGGCGGCGCGTGCGTGCAGGCCGAGCTGGTTGCTGACCACGATTTCCTTTTCGACCATCAGGACGTTCCGGGGCGGCGGCGATGCTCCGCTACGTTACCAAAAGCCGGGATTCGGGAGACGGGAATCGCGTTCTGCCCCCGCAGCCCGTTGCTCTCTCTCCCCCGGGGAGAGAGGAATGCATGAGTCGCGCTGCGCGCAATGCTGGAATGAGTGGAGGGCGAATCGAGAAGCAGGACTTGTCCGCGGTCGGAGCCCGAACTGGCTGTTGCTGTTCCGAATCCCCATTCCCGAATCCCGACTCCCGGCTCTTCTCACATCCTGTCGATGCAAATGCCGCCGCGGCCGCCGCTGGCGGCGACTTCGGCCAGTTCATCCAGCGGTTTGTCGGAATAGTTCAGCACCCGCAGCAGCATGGGCAGGTTGAGCCCGGACACGCAGCGTGCACGCACGCCGAGGTCCGCGAGTCGGTTGGCGATGTTGCACGGGGTCGACCCATAGAGGTCGGCCAGCACCAGCACGCCGCCGCCATGGTCGAGCACGCGCGCCGCGCGGGCGGCGGCGGGCAGCAGTGCTGCCGGATCGTCGTTGGCGCCGACCTCGAGCGCGTCGAGTTGGCAGGGCAGGCGCGGCATCACGTGCTGCGCGGCGGTGATCAGGGCGCGGCCGATTTCCTCGTGGGTCACCAGCAGGATGCCCGCCGTCGCGGCGGGCTCGAATTGTCGTAGTGGGGTGGCGGGGGTCATGGTGTGGTGGGGCGAAATGGCAAAGCCGGCGATGCAAGTTTCGGTCCGAACGGTGCCGCCTGGTCATTCCATTTCGCGATGAAAAGTGAGTACCTGTTCACGACTTGCGCGATAGTGTTCGGCCAGCCGCTCTGCGAGGTACACGGAACGATGCCGGCCGCCCGTGCAACCGATCGCGACCGTCAGGTAACCCTTGTCTTCGCTCTCGAAGCGCGGCAGCCACGCATCAAGAAAACGCTCAACGTCAGCCACGTATTGTACAACCAATCCCTGCCCGTCGAGGAATTCACGGACCAGCGCATCCTTGCCCGACAGCGGACGCAGCCGCGGATCCCAGTGCGGGTTGGGCAGGCAGCGGGCGTCGAACACGAAATCGCAATCCGGCGGCAGGCCGCGCCCGTAGGCGAACGATTCGAACATCAGCGTCAAGGTACCGGTCGCCGCGCCATAGTCGGTGGCGATGCGGCGCCGCAACTGGTGCACGTTGCTGTCGCTGGTGTCGATCGACCGGTTGGCGATGGCCAGCAACGGGCGCAGGCGGCGGCGCTCCTCGGCGATCGCGTCGACCAGAGAACGCCCGTCCTCCGACAGCGGATGGCGGCGGCGGCTGTAGGCGTAGCGCTTCAGCAGCACCGCATCGCGGGATTCGAGGAACACCAACTCGGCGTTGGCGCCGGCTTCTGCCAGTCTGGACAGGGCTTCCGGCATCCGGCCCGGGTCGCCCTGGCTGCGCACGTCCACGCCCACGGCGATGCCGCGCGGCGTGCCGCGCCCGCCGTCGGTCAGCGCGCGGTACAGCGAAGGCAGCAGGGTGCTCGGGAGATTGTCGACGCAATAGAAGCCGAGATCCTCGAATGCGCGCAGCGCGACGGTCTTGCCCGCGCCCGACAGGCCGGTGAGGACCACGACGTGGATCTTTTCCTGCGGGTCGTCGGTGTGTGGCATGGTGACTCAGCCCGGTTGCCGCTGCAGGCGCGCGGCCTGGCGATCCATGAAGATGCGCGCCTGGTCGATGCCCTGGGATTTCAGCATGTGGCTGCGTACGGCGGCTTCGACCAGCACCGCGAGGTTGCGGCCCGGCGCGACCGGAATCGTGATCTGCGGGATCTTCACGTCCAGGACTTCGTGCCAGCCGACGTCGCCGGTCAAGCGCAGCATCGCGTCCTCGGGCTCTTCCCCGGCCGGGCGCAGGTGGATGATGAGACGCAGGTATTTCGACCGCGTGACCGCGGTATGACCGAACATTTCGCGCACGTTGAGCACGCCGAGTCCGCGTACCTCCAGCAGGTCGCGCAGGATGTCGGGGCAGGCGCCGTCGATCACGTCGGGCGCGATGAGCGTGAACTCCGGCGCGTCGTCGGCGACCAGCCGGTGGCCGCGGGTGATCAGTTCCAGCGCGAGCTCGCTCTTGCCGCTGCCCGGCGTGCCCGTGATCAGCACGCCGATGGAATGGACCTCCATGAACACGCCGTGCAGCGTGACCTGCGGCGCCAGCGCGCGCGCCAGCTTGTATTGCAGGAACGTCAGGATGTCATGGCCGCGGCGGGCGCTGACCCAGAGCGGCGTGCCGGTTTCCTCGGCCGCCTCGCGCAGGTCGGTGGGGACCGCCTGGTCCTTGGTGACGATCAACGCGACGGGCTGGTGCCCGAAGATTTTCTGCACGGTCTCCCAGCGTTGCCGCGAATCGAGGCCGTCGAGGTAGTTGAGCTCCTCACCACCGACGATCTGCACCTTGTTGGGATAGATGATGTTGAGGTAGCCGATCTCCGAGGGCCGCCGCTGGCCCGCGCCGCCGGTCTTGAGTTCGCGCTCGCCGCCCGACTGGCCCGCGACCCAGCGCAGCGCCATGCGCTCCTTGATGTCCTCGAACAGTTCGTTGGCGCTGAGTCGATTCACGCATCGTCCCCGCCTGCGGCGAGAACGCAGGCGGGTGCATTGTGACAGCGTGCTTGTTCGAACGTCAGGGAGTCGGGGAGATGGGGAGACGAGGAGACGGGGAGACGAGGAGTCGGGAAGACGAGGAGACGGGGAGACGAGGAGTCGGGAAGACGAGGAGACGGGTGGTGGGCGTCGTTTCGTCGTC
>JBOHYX010000075.1:0-9567 GCA_050738115.1 Rhodanobacteraceae bacterium | reverse complement strand
GGTACCTGACGGCGCCGGGCTTCGCGATCCAGCCAGTGCTTGTCACCGTCGTCGAGGTTGATGAGGGTTCGAGCCATGGCAGCCCTGCGATATCGTTGGGTCCACTACATGATATCGACGTGTTCCCGCCCGCACAAGGTTCCGACAGCACGGATTCGAGGCGGGAATCGCGGTTCGCCCCAGCGTTGTCAGCGATTGATGATGTTTCTGCAGCCGATCACACCATCGGCAACTTCAGGCCCTTTTCCTTCGCGCAGGCGATCGCTTCGGGATAGCCGGCGTCGGCGTGGCGCATCACGCCGGATGCCGGGTCGTTCCACAGCACGCGGGCGATGCGGGCGTCGGCTTCCTTCGTTCCATCGCAGACGATCACGAGCCCCGCATGCTGCGAATACCCCATGCCGACGCCACCGCCGTGGTGGAAGCTCACCCACGTCGCCCCGCTCACCGCATTGAGCAGCGCGTTCAGCACCGGCCAGTCGGACACCGCGTCGGAGCCGTCGCGCATCGATTCGGTTTCGCGGTTGGGCGACGCCACCGAACCGGAGTCGAGGTGATCGCGGCCGATCGCGATCGGGCCCTTGAGTTCGCGCGTGCGTACCATCTCGTTGAACGCGAGTCCGAGCTTGTCGCGCTGACCCAGGCCCACCCAGCAGATCCGTGACGGCAAGCCCTGCCAGTGGATGCGTTTCTCGGCCATGTCCAGCCAGTTGTGCAGGTGCGCGTCGGCGGGGATCAGTTCCTTCACCTTGCGGTCGGTCGCGAGGATGTCCTCGGGATCGCCCGACAGCGCGACCCAGCGGAACGGCCCGACCCCACGGCAGAACAGTGGACGCACGTACGCGGGCACGAAGCCCGGGAAGTCGAACGCGTTCTGGCAGCCGGCGTCGAACGCCATCTGGCGGATGTTGTTGCCGTAGTCGAAGGTCGGAATGCCTTGCGCGTGGAAGGCAAGCATCGCCTCGACGTGTTTGCGCATCGACTGCTTCGCGGCATCGCTGGTGCCCTTCGGGTCATTCTTGCGGCGCTCGAACCACTGCGCGAGCGTCCAGCCCTGCGGCAGGTACCCGTTCACGGGGTCGTGCGCGGAAGTCTGGTCGGTGACGGCGTCGGGCTTCACGCCGCGCTTCACCAATGCCGGCAATACGTCGGCGGTGTTCCCAAGCAGCGCGACGGACTTCGCTTCACCGGCCTTCGTGTACCGCCAGATCCGCGCCAGCGCGTCATCAAGATCCTTCGCCTGCTCGTCGACATATCCCGTCTTCAACCGGAAATCGATGCGCTTCTGGTCGCACTCGATGGCCAGCATCGAGGCGCCGGCCATTACCGCCGCGAGCGGCTGCGCGCCGCCCATGCCACCCAGGCCGGCGGTGAGCACCCATTTGCCCTTGAGGTTGCCGCCGTAACTTTGTCGACCCATCTCGACGATGGTTTCGTAGGTGCCCTGGATGATGCCCTGCGAGCCGATGTAGATCCACGAGCCCGCCGTCATCTGGCCGAACATCATGAGGCCCTTCTTGTCCAGCTCGTTGAAGTGCTCCCACGTCGCCCAGTGCGGCACCAGGTTGGAGTTCGCGATCAGCACGCGCGGCGCATCGGCGTGCGTCTTGAACACCCCGACCGGCTTGCCCGATTGCACCAGCAACGTTTCGTCCGGATTCAATTCGCGCAGGGAACGCAGGATCGCATCGAAGCATTCCCAGTTGCGCGCGGCCCGGCCGATGCCGCCATACACGACGAGTTCGGCGGGATTCTCGGCCACCTCCGGATCGAGGTTGTGCTGGATCATCCGGAACGGCGCCTCGATCAACCAATTCTTGCAGGAAAGCTTCGGGCC
The DNA here is from genome assembly GCA_050738115.1 of Rhodanobacteraceae bacterium. Taxonomy (GTDB): domain Bacteria; phylum Pseudomonadota; class Gammaproteobacteria; order Xanthomonadales; family Rhodanobacteraceae; genus 66-474. The sequence continues at coordinate 7,730 of JBOHYX010000075.1, read as the reverse complement.
ACGCGGCGGATGGATCACACGCGCGGTATCGATCCGGGTCGGAGCGTTCATCGTTGTCTCCAGCTGCGCAATCTCTGGATTATAGTCACCATGATGGGTTGCCCCATGGAGGCTGGGCGCGATGACGTTGACGCCGACGGATCCGGAATACTGGTTGCAGCGCTGGCGCGAGGGCCGCACCGGCTGGCACCACGATGCGGTGATGCCGCTGCTCGAGAAGCATTGGCCGGCGCTCGACATTGCCCGCGGCACGCGCGTGCTGGTGCCGCTGTGCGGCAAGACGCTGGATATGCTGTGGCTTTCGCAGCAGCGCCTGCACGTCCTCGGCGTCGAGATCTCGACGATCGCGATCGAGGCGTTCCTTGCGGAAAACCACCTGCACGCGCGCACCAGCGCAACGCCGGAAGGCACGTACTACCGAATCTCCAACGCGCCCGACTCGGGCGACATTGCCATCGTCAACCGCGACGTGTTCGAAGTCGACCCAGCGCGCATCGCGGCATGCCGGGCCTTCTACGATCGCGCCGCCATGATCGCCTTGCCGGCAAGCGTGCGCGATCGCCTCGCCGGCGAGGTCTACGCGAAACTTCCGGCGGCTGCTCGCGGTCTCTTGATCACGCTGGAGTACCCGGCGGGCGAAATGGAGGGCCCGCCCTTCAGCGTGGATGACGCGGAGGTGCATCGCCTGTTCGATGCCGACTGGAACATCGCACAACTCGAACGCCGCGACATCCTCGCCTCGCAGCCATCGTTTTCCGAAAATGGCGTTACCGCCCTACACACCGCGGTGCATGCGCTCACGCGCAAGGCAGGCTGAGGGGCGCAAGGAACCGGCATGAAACGCATCCTGCTCACCTTCATTGCGGCCATCGTCGTCGCCGGCGGACTGCTGACGGTGGGGCTGCCGCGCGCCCACGCGCAGCGCGCCATCGCGTTCCCCGCGGGGCTCACGTGGTTCAACGTCGCGCGTCCGCTCACCCTCGCGGACCTCCAGGGACGTGCGGTGCTGCTGGATTTCTTCACGCCGGGTTGCATCAACTGCATCCACATGCTGCCGGTCGAGAAGCAGCTCGAGCAGCGCTTCGGCACGCGCTTGGTGGTGGTCGGCATCGATTCGCCGAAGTTCGCGGCATCGAAGACGAAGCAGGGCCTGCTGTCCTTCATCGAGCGCTACGACCTCGAGCACCCGATCGTGCTCGACCCGACGATGAGCCTGTGGAATGCCTACGGCGTGCAGGCGTGGCCGACCCTGGTGTTGATCGGTCCGGATGACCAGGTGCGGCAGGGATTCATCGGCGAGCAGACGTTCCAGCAACTCGCCGGCCCGATCGAAACCGCGCTCGCGGATGCGCCGGCGGCAGCGAAATTGCCGGAGCTGCCGTTGCGGCCGCGGGCGCTGCAGCCGCGCGCGCTGGCGGTACCGTCGGGCGTCGCCGTGTCCCTGACGCTGGTCGCGGTCGCGGATACCAACCACAACCGGATCGTCCTCGCGAACCACGCGGGCAAGCTCGTGGCCACGATCGGCAACGGCCGCGCGGGCGACCGGGACGGCGATTACGCACACGCCGAATTCAACCGCCCGCACGGACTGGTCTTCCACGACGGCGCGTTGTACGTCGCCGACACCGACAACCAGACGATCCGGCGCATCGATCTCGCAATACACAAGGTGACGACGATCGCGGGCGACGGCAGACGCGGATTCGCAACGTCCGGCGCGTTTCCGGCCCGATCGGCGACCCTCAATTCACCGTGGGACCTCGCTTGGGGCGGCAACATGCTGTACGTGTCGATGGCGGGCGACCACCAGATCTGGCGATACGATCCATCGCGCAAAACCATGGGCCCGTGGGCCGGCACCGGCATGGAAGGCTTGGTGGACGGCCCGCGCGACGAGGCCCAATTCGCCCAGCCGGAAGGCCTGAGCGTGCATGGCGACATGTTGTACGACGTGGATCCCGAATCGTCCTCGGTGCGCGCGATCGCACTGCCGGGCGGCAAGGTCACCACCCTCGCCGGCCACGGCCTGTTCGACTTCGGCATGCGCAACGGCGCCGCGAGCCAGGCGTTGCTGCAACACGCCGAAGGCATCGCCTGGCACGGAGGAACGCTTTACATCGCCGACACCTACAACAATGCGTTGCGCGCGCTGAACCTGTCGACCCGCGATGTCAGCACGGTGGCCGCGCTGCTCGAGCGGCCGGTCGCCGTTGCGGCGCTGGCGCCGGACGTGCTGCTGGTCGCTGAAGCCGATGGCAACCGCATCGACGCCGTGCACTTGCTGGGCGGCAAGGTCACGCCATGGCGCATTGATGGATTGAAACCACCCGCTCCGGCCACACGCGATCGATGAATATCTCTTCAGGCCACCGCACAAGAATCAACGATTCGCCGACCCCTCCATCCTCGTCATTCCGGGGCTGCCCGCGCTCTTTGCGGGCGGAACCCGGAATCCAGCTCTTCGATCCTTTCGCCACGAGAGCTGGATTCCGGGTTCCGCCGCCGATGAAGTCGGCGACGGCCCCGGAATGACAAGATTTCTTGATACCGCGCGTGCAACACGCGCTGAGCCTCGTCGCTAATCAGCTCAGGCCAGGGATGGACGTTCTGGTGCCACGCGGATTCGCGACCCTGCAATCTGCCGGTACATTCGACGATGGGGCGATCACGGACGATCGCACAACTACGGCATCGCGCCCTGGCTCATGGGCGTCGCCGGCGTCGCCGTGTTCTGGGGCAGCGGCGGCAGGTGATGCAGCCCCAGCGCGATCGCGAGGCCCAGCAGCACCATCGCGCCAACGAACCCCACGACGCCGTCCCACCCGTGCGCCGCATAGAACACGCCGCCGTACGCACCGGCGATGCTCGAACCCATGTAGTAGCTGAACAGGTACACCGATGATGCGTGCGCCTTGCCTGTTCCCGCCCGGCGCCCGACCCAGCTGCTCACCGTGGAATGCGCGCCGAAGAAGCCGAACGTGATCACCGCGATGCCGAGCAGGCTTGCCCACAGCGGTGCCAGTGCGGTCAACGCGGTTCCGACCAGCATCAATACGAACATCATCCACAGGACCTTGCGCCGCCCAAGCCGGCCGGCCAGGTGCCCCACCCATGGCGAGCTGAAGATGCCGACCAGATAAATCACGAAGATCGAACCGACGACCGCCTGGCTCAGGCTGTACGGTGGCGCCAGCAGCCGGTAATCGATGTAGTTGTACACGGTGACGAATGCGCCCATCAGCAGGAACCCCTCCGCAAACAGCCATGGCAGGCCGCGATCGTGGAAGATCACGCGGAAACGGCCGACCACCGCACGCGCGTCCAGGCGCTGCGCCACGAAGTGACGCGACGGCGGCAACAGGCGCCAAAACGCGAGCGCGCAGCCGAGCCCCAGGACCGCCACCACCACGACACCGATGCGCCAATCCACGAAGTCCGTCAGCACGCCGGTAATCAGCCGGCCGCTCATGCCACCCAGTGCATTGCCGCTGATGTACAGACCCATGCCCAGCCCGATCGAACTGGCGTCCATCTCCTCGGCCAGGTACGTCATGGCGACGGCAGGCAACCCGCTCAGCGCGAGTCCGAGCAGCGCGCGCACCGCCAGGAACGAAATCCAGTTCGGCATCAGCACCGACGCCAGCACCAGCAGTGCCGACGACAACACGGATCCGACCATGATGGGCTTGCGACCCCAGGCATCCGACACGGCGCCCGCGAACAGCATCCCGAACGCCAGCACGCCCGTCGTCAATGACAGCGACAGCGCGCTGACAGCTTCGCTTACGCCATAGTCCTGGGTGAATGCGGGCAACAGCGGCTGCACACAGTAGAGCAACCCGAAGGTCGAAAATCCCGCCGCGAACAGCGCGAGATTGATCCGGTGGAACGCGCGCGTGCCACGGTGGACATAGCCGAGCGACCCGCCTGCCGCGGCAGGTTCCGCAATTTCATCCATGACGCATGATAAAGCGCGGCGCCCGGGCGTTCAGGCGGCATCGTGACATCCTGGTCGATACCGCCGGACCGCGTTGCCGGGCGGCTCGAACGGCCATCCTGCAGCGTCGTGCATATTTAGCGCAGATGCAGCATGCGCCATTCAGTATAGACTGCGGGTTCACACTTCAGAGGGAAACCCGCGATGCGCAACCCGATCCTTCGTTCAATGTTGCTGGCCGCCGCAGTCGGCTGCACGACCATCGCCTTCGCGGCCGGCGCGCAGCAGGCGCCCGCCAAGGCGAGTCCGCCGGCCAACCAGGCGGCACAACCGCAACAGCGTACGACCATCCTCGACGAACTTGACTTGACCGACAAGCAGAAGGACAGCGTCCGCGAAATGGTGCAGCAGAGCATGGCGCAGGCACGATCGGAAATGGAAGCGTTGCAACAAAAGCGGATGACACTCGAGAACGCGACACCGGGCACCTCGCAGTACAAGGCCGCAGCCACCGATCTGGCGAATGCCGAATCGACCGCGGTGCGTGCACAGGTGCTGCGTCAGGCGGACCTCGGCACCAGGATCTACAACATGCTGACTGCCGAGCAGCGCACCAAGTTCGCGACGTTGCGCGCGCAGCGCCAGCAGCAGATGCAGCAGCAGGCGCAACCGCCGGCATCGCACTGATCGATCGAGTGCGGACGTGCGCGTCGCGCCAGGCTTGGTCGGCAAACTGACCGGGGACTGTACGGGCTTCACGGAGCGGCCGCAGGGGTCAACCACGCGGCGTGTGGTGCGTTGACGGTGTGTGGCAACCGACACACACAGGAGAAACCACGATGCGCAACGCCCGTTTTCTTTCCGCAGCCCTCGTCGCCGCCCTCGGCTGTGCGCCACTGGCATTCGCACAGCAGGCGGTCGCCGCCCCTGGCGCCGGCTGGCACGGACACCGCGGCTGGGCAATGGGTGGGGGCATGTACAACAAGTTGAACCTCACCGACGCCCAGCGTGCCAGCATCAAGCAGTACCGACAGCAGAACTTCACACAGATGAAGCCACAGATGCAGGCCCTGCGCCAGGCGCACCAGGCCTACCAATCCGCCACGCCCGGCACTGCGGCGTACCAGACCGCCGCAAGCAACCTCGCCGCGGCGGCAGCGGATGCCGCACGTGCACGCGCGACGAGCCAGGCCAACGTGCGCGCACAGATATACCAGGTGTTGACTCCGATGCAGCAGACGCAACTCGCCAACATGCAAGCCCAGCGCCAGGCGCGGATGCAGCAGTGGAGGCAGTTCCAGCAGCAGAATCCTCTGCCGGAGTCAACGTCGGGGCAGTGACCCGGCGCCGCCTGACGTTTTCATGCATGCACGCATGCATCACGGACGCCGGACCCATGCCGGCGTCCGTTTTTTGTGGTTGCTGGTTCGAACGACACGCGTTCCGGGCAATGCGTGCGGTGCCGCAAGCCCTGCGTGTCGCGCCGCGTCAGGGCGCGGCGAGCGCGTCCACCACCGCGCGATAACGCTGCGCGATCCGATCCTCGTCGCGGTGGCGGAAGTCGCGTACCACCCATTCGCCACCGGTCATCACGTCGCGCACCAGCGGCGCATTGCCCGCAAACAGGAACGTATCCAGCACGTCGCGCGCGTCGCGCGCCGCCAGCAGTGGTGATGTGTCATCCAGCACGATGAAGTCCCCGCGCGCCGCGTCCTTCGCCACGCCCGCGGCCTGGCACCCACCTTGCCACGCCGCCCTCCACAGCGTGTCGCCGACGCTCGCGTCGCGCGTGCGTGCGGCCACGTTGCGGTGGCGGGTCGCGAGGCGCTGGCCATATTCCAGCCAACGCAATTCCTCGACCGGCGATACCGAGATGTGCGAATCCGAACCGATGCCGAGCATCCCGCCGGCATCGAGATAACCGGCCAACGGGAACAGACCGTCGCCAAGATTCGCCTCGGTGGTCGGGCACAGTCCCGCGACCGCGCCTGAATGCGCCAACGCCGCCACCTCCGCCGCGTCGAGGTGCGTCGCGTGCACGAGGCACCAGCGCGCATCGACGTCGGCATGGTCGAACAGCCATTGCACCGGTCGCGTGCCGCGCACCGCGAGGCAGTCCTGGACTTCTCCGATCTGCTCGGCGACGTGGATGTGGACCACGCGATCGCCCGCGAGCTTCGACGCCAGCACTTCGCGCATCGCGGCTTCGGGCACCGCCCGCAACGAATGCAGCGCGATGCCGACGTGCATGCTCGCGCCCTCCAGCGCGATCAACGCGTCCAGGAGGCGCAGATACGCATCGACCGACAGTCCGAAGCGACGCTGGCGTTCCGACAATGGGCGGCCATCGAAACCGCCGGTCATGTACAGCACCGGCAGCAGCGTAAGGCGGATGCCGGTTTCGCGCGCAGCTTCGATGATCGCGTGCGACATCGCGGCAGGATCGGCGCAGGGCTTGCCATCCGGCGCGTTGTGCAGGTAATGGAACTCGCAGACCTGCGTGTAACCCGCCTTCAGCATCTCGACGTAGAGCTGCGCCGCGATCGCCTGCAAATCCTCGGGCCCGATCCGGGACGCAAACGCGTACATCGCCTCACGCCAGGTCCAGAAGCTGTCGTCGCCGGGCCCGCGCCGTTCCGCCAGGCCCGCCATCGCCCGCTGGAACGCGTGCGAATGCAGGTTGGGCATGCCGGGCAATGCGAACCGTGCGCGCACTTCGACGCCCGACGCGCCATCGACCCACGCGTCGCGCTGCCAGCCCTGCGGCGTCCACAAATGTTCCGCGTACACGATGCGCTCCCGTCGACGACCCGCGTGCGCGAAAGGCTAGCGGCAACGTCCGGACCGCGCCACCGTGATTGGCAGGCGCGCGCACGGTCCGTCCATAATGTCGGGATGCAATCGAGTCATCCAGGCAAGCCCCGCCTCGTGCTGCGCAACACCACGGAGGCCGACATCCCGCAGGTCGCCGCCCTGGGACGGCGCGTCTACGGCCCGGGCTTCGGCCACTCGCCGGAGATGCTCACGGGCCAGCTCGCGCGGTTTCCCGAAGGCCAGTTCGTCGCGGTGTACGACGACCGCGTGATCGGGTACTGCGCCACCTTCCGCATCGGCACCGACGTCGCGATGGCGCCCCACACGTGGGCCGCGATCATCGGCAGCGGATTCGCGTCGCGGCACGACCCGGAAGGCGACTGGTTGTACGGGCTGGACATGGGCGTGGACCCGGACTGTCGCGGGATGCGCATCGGGCGGCGCCTGTACGGTGCACGCAAGCGCCTGTGCCAGCGGCTGCGCCTGCGCGGCATCGTGTTCGGCGGGCGCCTGCCGGGACTCGCCCGGGCCATGAAGAAATACGCCAGCCCGGAAGACTACCTGAAGGCGGTCGTCGAGGGCCGCCAGCGCGACCCGACGCTGAGCTTCCAGCTTCGCAACGGCTTCGAGGTGATCGGGCTGCTTCACGGCTACCTGCCCTACGACCGCGAGTCGCTGGGCTATGCGGCGCATCTGGTCTGGCGCAATCCGCGGCGACACGACCAGCCGGAAATTCCCCAGCACCCGGCGACGCAGCGCCTGCCCGACGTGGTGCGCGTCGCCACCGTGCAGTACCAGCAGCGACGGATCCGGGACTTCGACGAGTTCAAGACGCAAGTGGAATATTTCACCGACATTGCCGCCAACTACGAAGCCGACTTCGTGGTGTTTCCCGAACTGATCACGCTGCAACTGCTTTCGATCGAAAACGCACGGCTGTCCCCGGTGGCCGCGATCCACATGCTGTCGGAATACACGC
>JBOHYX010000074.1:0-9615 GCA_050738115.1 Rhodanobacteraceae bacterium | reverse complement strand
CCGCCAGTCGCGGCGACTCAGGTATGCATCCAGCGCCGGGCGCACCGGAAGCTGGGCCTCGATCGTGGCGACGAGGTTGGGTGCACGCACGCAATCCTCACGCGACACCAACACGAAAGTGTCGCGCTGGGGCGCGTCGAAGCCGGCCGCGGCGCGGTGCAGCCGCGCCAGCATCCGGCCGGCGGTGCGTGACTGCCCGAGATCGGTCAGCGGTGACCACGATGGACTGTCGCGGTACAGGTCGACACCGCGGGCGAGCGGGTGTACCTCGTACGTCCACGCCCCGCGCGCGATTGCCGTGGCGCCCGCCGCGTCCGCCAGCACGTCCACGACGGGCATGCCGTTCCGGCGCAGGTGCGCCATGAAGGCATGCTCGACGGCAAGCGTCGCGGGGTTGCGTAGATCGACGTGGTGGCGCTTGACGAACACTTCGCCCGCGGGGGTACGCACCCGCGCGGCCGCCGAGAGCGGCCGCGGACTGCGCCACGTGATCGCGACGGGCCCCCGCAGCGCCGGAAACGCATCGAACAGCGCCTCGATCTCGCCGTTTTCCAGCGGCGGCCAGTCGGGCGCGACGGCATCATCGGCAAGGCCGTGGACGCGGTGTGGAGGGGTTGTCGTACGGAGGCGCGGCACATGGCCATTGTGGCGCGCAACCGGCACGCGCGGTGGGACACGAAGATGCGCGCGCCGCCCGATCCGGTTCCCGGCAGCACGGCACGTGAACCATCAGGCGTCAAGCGGGATTGCGCTCCAGCCGCGTGCGCGCCGCACTCCCGGAGGCAGGTTGAGGGTCACGCCAAAAGACATGATGGGTCCGTCGCGTTCCTTCCACATGGATAGAACCAGCGCAGGTTGGGCAACGTGGCCGGTGGTTCACATCGCGCCGAACAAGGCGTCGAGATCGGCCTGGTTGAAGCGCAGCCGGGTGCTCGCGCCGCCGTCGTCGAGCACCGCTTTGACGAGCCCCGCCTTGCGGGCCTGCATGGCCTGGATCTTTTCCTCGACGGTACCCTTGCAGATCAACCGGTACACGAATACCGGTTTGGTTTGCCCGATGCGGTGGGCCCGGTCGGTAGCCTGGGTTTCGACAGTCGGATTCCACCAAGGATCGCAGTGGATCACGGTATCGGCCGCGGTGAGGTTCAGGCCGACGCCGCCGGCCTTCAGGCTGATCAGGAACAGCGGCGCTTCGCCGCGCTGGAAGCGCTTGACCAGCGCTGTACGTGCACGCGCCGGGGTCTGGCCCGTCAGCGTCTGGTGACCGATTCCGCGCTTGGCGAGCGCGGCTTCGATCAGCGCCAGCATTTCGGTGAACTGCGAGAACAGCAGGATTCGGCGGCCGCCGTCCAGAAGCCCGGACACGAGTTCCAGCAGGGCGTCGACCTTGGCGCTGGTGGTGACTTTCCGCGCGCGCGCGAGCTTGACCAGACGCGGATCGCAACACGCCTGGCGCAGTTTCAGCAGCGCGTCGAGCACGATGATGCCGGCTTGATCGCCTGCGCCTAGTCCAGCACCAGCAGCGAGTCGGCCAGGAAACCCAGCCATGCGAGTCCATCCAGTTGGTACGGACGCAAGGTCGCCGCGAAGCCGGGTGGCACCGTCACCGCGTGGCGGCGCGCCCGCAACGCTTCGATCTGGCCACGCAGGCCATCGCCGCCGTGCCACGCAAGACCGGCAGGGCCGAGGTCCTCGACTTGGGTTCGGTGGATGCGCGGCGCCCCACCGGGTTCGGTTTCCAGCCATTCCAGCAGCGGTTCGATCAGCGCGCGCACGCGGGCCAGCGGCAGCGCGATGCTGCGGACTGCGTCGACTTTCACGCGCCAGGTCGCGTCGTGTTTCTCACCCTTCACGGGCTTGCGCGGAAATGCCGGGTCCGCGATCAGCCGGCGCAGGACCGGCAGCAGGTCGACCCGTTCATCGGCAATGTCCACGCCCAGGGATACGTCGAACCACGCCGTCCCGGACGGCGTGAGATCGGCATGCCAGCCATCGATCGCGACCAGTTCGTCGTGCGGAAACCCATCCGCGTATTCCAGCCTGAAGCCGTCCGCACGGAGCTGGTCGAGGACCGGCTGCCACTCGCCCGCGGGCAATGATCGTTGCCGGCGCTGCGGCGTCAGCAACAGGTCGCCGGGCGCGAACGGACCGGATCGCGAACCAAACGACAGCAGGTACCAGTCCGCGGATTCGAACCCCAGCAGCGACAGATGGCTGGCGGCCCGTTGTTCCGCCTCGACGTGGCGGCGGATTTCCAGCAGCCGGCCGGCGTGTCATTGGCACACCGCGGCGTCACCATTGTTGGGGTCGAGACGGTGTCCGGCGTACTCGAAGCCGAGCCGCGCAAAGCCGGGCAGCGCCGCCGGGCTTGCGAAGGCGTATGGCGTCCTGAGCAGGTGCAGTTCAAGGACCGGAACGGGTACGGCGTCGATGACCTCGGGCGCGCCCCGCTCCGCCGGCAGCGGCACCGCTGAACTCGTATTCGCCCGGAGCCGGCGAACGGCGGTCGCCTGGTCGGGACGGACGGTCGGGATGTGACCGAGGGCGTCCACGAGCGCCAAGTCGGCAGCGACCTGGCCCAGGCACCGCCTCCGCGGCAACAGGTACCACAGTCGACGTCCGCGCAGCAGTTGCACCGGCTCGTCGGCGGCGACGTCGGCCTCGAGCTGTTGATTGCCGTCGGGCAGGTCGCGCCACCGCAAACGCGGCGGACGGGATTTGCCGAAGTGAAGCGGCGCGCTCCCGCGTTCGAGATACGCCGGGTAACGCGCCAGCAAGGTACGCAGCGCGGCCTCCTGGTACTCTGCCGTAACGTCCCACCAGTGCGGTGTGCGTATTGGCAGCCCATGGCAGGACGCCGGAGTCTAGTGATCGCGACGGCCATGGGCGGCCACCCGTCGCGGCCGCGGGAGGATCGCATGCCGCCGTCAATCCAGATCCGCTCCCGCGTCGTCCAGCGCGGCATCGTCGATGAGGCCCTGCGCGCGATAACGCAGCAGTCGGTTGTTGATCGTCTTCGAGGTAATGCCGAGGATCCGCGCGGCGCGCGCCTTGTTGTTGCCGCAGCGCGCGAGCGTCTGCAGCAGCATCTCGCGTTCGATGTCCTCGAATGACATGCCGACCGTGAACTGCACCATTCCCGCAGCACCGGCGGCCGCGGGTTCCGGTTCGCTGTCACGCTCGAACCGGACCTGCGCATCGTTGCCCGAATGCAGGTAGCAGCGTTGCACCGCGTGGCGCAGCTCGCGCACATTGCCGGGCCAGCGCTCCTCCGCCATCCGCGCTTCGGCGCCTGGTGCGAACACCTTCGTCGTGTGGTACTTTCGATTGAGGCCCTCCAGGAAATATCGCGCGAGGAGGGGAACATCGTCGCGTCGTTCCCGCAGCGGTGGAATGCGCAGCGAGTATTCCGACAGCCGGTAATACAGGTCGGACCGCAACGTGCCGTGGTCCACGCACGCCTTGGGGTTGCGATTGGTGGCCGCGATGAGCCGCACATCCACCGGAATTTCGCGCGTGCCGCCGACGCGCGTCAGCCTGCGCGACTCGATCACCCGCAACAGGTAGACCTGCAACTGCAGCGGCATTTCGGTGATCTCATCGAGAAACAACGTACCGCCATCGGCCTGCTCGAAGTACCCCGCGTGCGACTGCGCGGCGCCGGTGAAGGCGCCACGGTCATGCCCGAACAGATGGCTGCCGATCAGCTCGTGCGTGACGGCGCCGCTGTTGAAGGCGATGAACGGGCCGCGGCGCCCGCTTTCCTCGTGCAGCGCGCGTGCCACCAGTTCCTTGCCGGTGCCGCTTTCGCCGTGGATCAGCACCGAGACATCGGCGCCGCCGACGCGCCGGATGCTGTCGAACAGCGCCTGCATTTCCGGCGAGGCGCCGACCATGCCGCCCAGCGGGTTGGCGGTGCGCGCGCGCTCCACGGCACGCGCGTGCGCCTCGCCCAGCATGTCCTGCCACGCGGCGGCGGTGACGGGCTTGATGAGGTAATCGACGGCCGGCGACTTGAGGACGCGTACCACGCTCTCGACGCTCGGCATTCCGGTCACGATCACCACGCGGCCCTGTTTGGCGAGATCGACGCTGTCCAGCAGGTCGAGTCCGTTGCCGTCGGGCAGCACGATGTCGACCAGGATCAGGTCGAACGCGTGCTGGTCCAGCAGGCCGCGGGCCTCGTCCAGGCTGGATGCACGCAGGATCCGGCAGCGGGTCTGCTTGCCCATCGCGGTCACGACGCGCGCGAACCCGTCGTCATCGTCGACGACGAGCACGGCGCCCATCACAGCCGTTTCGCGCATGTCGCCTCCCGGCAATCTTCGTTCAACGGTCCAGCGGACACGGACTTCCCGGAAGCGGGCCGCTGCCCGCCACGGCGTCCAAATGCATACGGCGGCTGCCGGACGGGTGCGGATGTGGTCGCGTGCCGGGAGCTCAAGCCGGTGCGGCAAGGGGCGGGACCCGCGGAATGGCCCCCGCACCCGGTGGCTCGTCCGGACCGGCAGCGAGTTTATGCCGGCCGCGCGTTTCGCGGAAGGCGGTTTGCTACCAGCATCCTTGGTAGATTTGTACCGGTTGCAGTTTCCGGCCCGCGCGGTCCAAATGGTCATGCACACGGATGCCGACGCGAGGCAGCCATGACTTCCAGACCGGCAATGCAATCCCGCGGGCGCAGCGAACTGCAGCAGATCGTCGCGAACCTCATCCAGGGCGTGCTGCTGACCGACACGGACGGCGCCATTCGCTGGGCGAACGCCGCCGCCCTGGACATGCATGGTTGCGCGCGGCTCGCGGCGCTCGGCGCCAACGCAACCGCCTACCGCAAGCGGTTCGCGCTGCGCTACCTCAACAACCGCGCGCTCACGGCCAAACAGTACCCGCTTGCCCGGCTGGTCGCGGGCGGGCGCTTCGACAGCGTGACGGTCACCCTGACGCACCGGCCGGAGGACGATTTTCGTCGCGTCCTTGAGCTGCGCGGCTTTCCCGTGTGCCATGGTCGCGGTGCGGTCAGCGCGCTCACGCTCATCCTCAAGGATGTGACCGAACGCCAAAGCGCCGACGACCGTTTCGAGCGCACGTTCGCGGCCAATCCGGCGCCCGCGGTGATCCTGCGGCTGGAAGACTCCCGTTACATCAAGGCCAACCGGGGTTTTCTCGAGATGACCGGTTTCGCGCAGGACCAGGTGATCGATCGCCCGTTCCGCGAACTCGACGTGCTCCGGGAGGCCGAGCACCGCGAGGCGGCCATCGTCGCGATGCGCGAGCATCGCACGATTCCCCATCAGGAAGCGCTGCTGCGGGTACAGGGCGGTGCCGAAAAGTTCGTGATCGTCGCGGGCCAGCCGATCGATGTTGCAGAGCAGCCCTGCATGTTGTTTACGTTCAATGATCTCGAGGCGCGGAAACGTGCGGAGGCCTCTTTGCGGCAGAGCGAGGAACGCTTCGCCACTGCGTTCCGGCTGGCGCCGGTGCCGATGCTGATCTGTGCCAGATCCGGCTGGCGGGTGTTGGCCGCGAATGAAGCTTTCGGTGCGGTGACGGGTTACAGGCATGCCGACATCAAGACGCGATCCCTCCGCGAAATCGGGTTCTGGAAACACACGAAGGTGCTCGAGGATCTACGCAGCAGTCTCGATGCCGGTCAGGAAGTCCGCGGCCGCGAGGTACCCCTGCTGACACGCGGCGGTGCCGGGATCGATGGCCTGCTCTCGGCGGAAGCCGTGAGCATCCAGGAGGAGCCCTGCGTGCTGTGCGTGGTGCAAGACATCACCGAGCGCAAGCGATCGGAAGCGGACGTGGTTCGCGCGATCGAGGCGGTGATGAAGGACGCGTCGTGGTTCAGCCGCACGATCATGGAAAAACTTGCCCAGATTCGCCATCCCGCCGGCGTCGAGGGTGAACTCGCCTCGCTCACGCCGCGCGAACTGGAAATCCTCGGTCTGATCTGCAAGGGCCAGGGCGATGCCGAGATCGCGGCGACGCTGAAGCTTTCGCGGAACACCATTCGCAACCACGTCGCGAACTTGTACGGCAAGATTGGCGTCAAGCGTCGTGGCGCCGCCGTGGTCTGGGGGCGCGAACGCGGCGTGCCCAGCTACTGAATTTGTGTGGCGCGGCTGCGGCAGGATCCCGGACACGATGTTTGCGTCGCGGCGGGCGGGTCAAGTGACCCGGCCGCAGAATCAGTCACGCGGCGGGGTGGAACATTTTTCACCCATAGGCCAAAACCTACCGGCATTGGTGACTTCGGCCCGCACGGAACCGCGCTGTTGCGCGCGATTGTGGCGTGGCACGGTTGTTGCACTTGAGGAGCGGCACGAATTGGAAAACCTGACGCAGTGACCGTAAAGCCCTGCAGCAGGCCTGAAAATCGAGGAGTACCCGATGAACGACGACAAGATCAAGGGTCAGTGGAAACAGTTGCGCGGCAAGCTGAAGACGCGCTGGGGCAAGCTGACCGACGACGACCTGACGGTCGCCGACGGCAATGCCGATTACCTGACGGGAAGACTGCAGGAGCGCTACGGGATCGCCCGCGACGAAGCGGAGAAGCAGATCCGCGAATTCGACCGGGACCTGTAAGCATTCGGCGCGCGGATGCTTCCGGCGGAGCGGGAACGCTCGCGCGACTCTGCTTTGCAACCGGAGGCGGCCTCCCTCGCGCCTCCAACCGGTTCAAGGACGGACCGAGCCGGGCGAGCCAAAGGACAGGCCCCCGGCGTTCCCAAACGCGACACAGATGCGTTGGGATCTTGCTCCGGGCAGATGAAGGGACGCGTTTGCCCGGAGATCTTTACAGGGCCTTTTCGAGCGCAGCGCCTTTCGCGCTGCGGTTCGTAGGGTACGCGTGACACGCGCTATCGAGGGCCTTTTTTCATCGCTCAACCCGAACATCAACCCCAACCGAGGACACCACCATGCTCTGGTACGCCGTTGTGTTCCTGATCATCGCGATCATCGCCGGCATTTTTGGGTTCGCCGGCGTCGCCGGCCTTGCCGCGACGATCGCCAAGATCCTGTTTGTCATCTTCATCATCCTGTTCATCGTCTCGCTGATCTTTGGGCGGCGCAGGCGGGTATGACGAGGATATGCCGCGGACGGACATCGCTGATGATTCCGCGCGCGCGTCGGTGAGCGAGTAAACCATCATGGAGTCAGGCCAAATCGGGCAATGCGTGCTTGCGCCGGAAGGCGGCTGCGGGTTGGCCCACGGCGGCGCGGGTCGAGCCGACCGACGGGCCGCAACCGCACTCCGCGACACGTGGGAAACGGGCACCGCGACCGCAAGGGGCATGGATGATGCCCCGCGTAACGCGCCGCCTGCGGCGCGGGTGCATTGCGCGTCGATCCTTCGGAAACGCCGCCCCCGACACGCAATCAGGAAAGGCACACGGCGGACCCGCTGCGCGCATCCAGGCGCGAAGGGTTCGGCGCGCCGCTGGCGACCTCGCTCACGGCGGGCTGGCTGGTGGGGAATCTATTGAACGCCGAAATTTGATGTCCCGACGTGACGGGAACCCGAGCGCGACCGGTGATCCCGGAGCCCGCGGCACGAGCACGGACGCAAACGGGGCCCCGGTCCTGCAGTGGCGAAGCAGTTTGAAATCGAGCGTTGGCCCGGGGCCGGTGCTGGTTCGACAACACCTTCGTGGCTTGCGTCAAGCGATCCCTGATCGTCTCCGCCTGGACTGTCGCAGCAGCGTGTGCGTGACTGCGCGTCGACCGACTCCTTCACGCAGCGCCCCGCGGCGATGTGCAACGCAGTCGAGGGTCCTGCACGAACATTGACGAACGGAAACCAGACCTGGTTCACAAGAGTGACGGGTCGGCGGTACGGCTAATGCATCGGCTGCTGACGTAACCGACGCCTTGGGCGCGGCTTTCAAGCAGAACCCCGATGACAACGCGTATTCGACGGCTCTCCCCAGCCAAACCCGCGGACCGTGATTCGCAGGCTACGGTGGCGTCCAGGTTGCGCGACAGTGGAACGCTTTGGGTGGCTCGCGACGTGAATGCGCTTGTCGCAGCGGCCACCGCGCTCATGCAAGACCTGGTGCCCGGGACGACGGTGGACCGTTGTGACCTGCGGGCGAGCGCGCGCGTCGCCGCCCGGCTTCCGGAACGCTGCCTCCGGATTGCATTACCTGAACGCCAGGTCCTGGTTGTCGTCGCGCCCCGTGCTGGCGATGGCTGCACGGTGTTGCAAGCCGTGGCGGAGTTGATCGCGCTGCGGGTCGATGCGCTCACGGAAAAGGTCATGCTCAGGGATTCGGTGGACCAGCTCGGCCGTTCCGAGCGCCTGCAGCGGGCGTTGTACGCCATTGCCGATCAGGCCAGCGCGGCCGGCACCGACCTTGCCCCGATGTTCCAGGCATTGCACCGTATCGTCGGCACCTTGATGTACGCCGAGAATTTCTACATCGCGCTGTACGACCGCGAGCACGAGCGCGTGCGGTTTGCCTACTACGCGGACGCCGTTGACACCGACCTGCCGCGGCCCGATGACGAGCTTCCGTTTTCCGAGATTGCCAACGGCCCCACGTGGCACGTGATCCGCCGGGCCACGCCGTTGCGGGGATCGATGGAAGCGATCGGCAAGCAGATCGCTGAGCCGTTGTCCGGGATTGGTGTTGCGCCCAAGGACTGGTTGGGCGTCCCCCTGCTGCGCGGCGGGGCCGCAGTGGGCTGCGTCGTGGTGCAGAGTTACGACGACACACACCACTACGACGAGGAGGACCTATCGCTGCTGACCTTCGTGGCCCAGCACATCCAGACCGCGCTCGGGCGCCGCATGGCGCACGCGGAGCTCGAACATCGTGTCCAGGAGCGGACCGTGGCCCTGAGCGAGGCCAATCGGGTGCTGCAACAGGAGGTGCTCGAGCGCCAACGTGGCGAGCACCTGCAGGCGGCACTGTTCCAGATCGCCGAACTGGCCGGGACCACGGACAGCATCGAGGACTTCTACGCCTCCGCGCACCGCGTGGTGAGCGAGCTGCTGTATGCACGCAATTTCTACGTCGCCCTGTTGTCCGATGACGGCGCCAAGCTCACATTCCCGTACTGGGCCGACGAACACAACAGCGATTTCGCGCCTCGCAAACTCAGCGATGGCCATGGGATGACCGAATACGTCGTCCGCCAGGGTTCGCCCGTGCTTGCGGATGAGCAGGAAATCGCGCGGCTGCACGCGAGCGGCGTCGTCAAGCTGCCCAGCAGCGGTGCGGTGCACTGGCTGGGCGTGCCGCTCGTGTGCGACGAGCGCACGGTCGGCGTGCTGGTGGTGCAGAGCTACTCGCGCGAACATCGCTACAGCCAGCACGACCAGGAATTGCTGACCTTCGTGTCGTATCACATTGCCAACGCGCTGGCACGGATACGCGCTAAGGACTCGCTGTACCGGACCCTGCTCCAGCTCGAAGCCCGCGTCGAAGAACGCACCCGCGAACTCGCGATGGCGAATCGGGGCCTGCGGGTGGAGATCACCGAGCGCGAGCGGGTCGAGGCCCGCCTGGAGCATGCCGCGCTGCACGATTCGCTGACGGACCTGCCCAATCGTGCCTTGTTCATGCAACGGCTGACACAAGCGCTGGCGCGGTACCACGACGATC
>JBOHYX010000073.1:0-9785 GCA_050738115.1 Rhodanobacteraceae bacterium | reverse complement strand
AAGTCCGCACGTGTTGCAAGGCTTCTCGTCGTGGGTGGCGCCGGCAGCCTCGAGGTGGCGCCGGGCAAGCGGCTGATGGACACCCCGGATTTCCCCGAGGCATTCAAGGTCGAGGCCAAGGCGGCCCGCGAAATTCCTCGAGCGGCTGAAGTCGGAGCGTGACCTCGACTGGACTTTCCTGTCTCCGTCGGCCGACTTCGCGATCGCGATGGTGGACGAGCTCGAACGCCCGGCGCACAGCCGCAGGCGCTTCACGGTCGGCTATTAGCGAAAGCACTTCCCGCGGTGCAGCGCGTGCCACCGTTTGCATCGCGAGGCAGCGTTCCGATTCACCCGTGTGTGGAGGAACAGGAAATGAAAGCGCCGCGAGCCGTTGCCGATGACCCCGTGCTCGGGAATCTTGGTGGTTTGGTTCCGGATCTCGAAGCGCTGTACAAGGACGTGCACTCGCATCCCGAGCTGTCCGTGCAGGAGACCCGCACGGCGGCCCTCGTGGCCGATCGGCTGCGTGCGGCGGGTTACGAAGTCACCACCGGCGTCGGCAACACCGGCGTGGTCGGACTGCTGCGGAACGGCGACGGTCCGACCGTGATGCTGCGCGCCGACATGGACGCGCTGCCGGTCGCGGAAGCGACCGGCGTGCCCTACGCGAGCAAGGTCACGGCGACCGACGCCGAGGGCAAGACGGTGTCGGTGATGCACGCGTGCGGCCACGACATGCACGTCACCTGGCTGGCGGGCGCGACCGCCCTGATGGCGAACGCGCGCGACGCCTGGCACGGCACGCTGATGGCGGTGTTCCAGCCCGCGGAGGAAACCGCCGCGGGTGCGCAGGCGATGATCGACGACGGACTGTTCAAGCGGTTTCCGAAACCGGACGTCGTGCTCGGCCAGCACGTGATGGTCGGGCCAGCCGGCGTGCTGGGCGGCCGCACCGGCGCGATCACGTCGGCGGCCGACAGTTTCCAGATTCGCCTGTTCGGGCGCGGCGCGCACGGGTCGATGCCGCAGGCCAGCATCGATCCGGTGGTCATGGCGGCGGCGGTCGTGCTGCGGCTGCAGACGATCGTGTCGCGCGAAGTGGCGGCCGCCGAATCCGCCGTGGTCACGGTCGGTGCGCTGCAGGCCGGGACCAAGGAAAACGTGATTCCCGACGAGGCGATCATCAAGCTCAACGTGCGCACGTTCGATGAGGGCGTGCGCACGCGCGTGCTGGCCGCGATCGAGCGCATCGTCAATGCCGAAGCCGCGGCGTCGGGCGCGCCGAAGCCGCCGGAAATCACGCCGCTGGACCGTTACCCGCTGGCCGTCAACGACGCCGCGGCGAGTAGGCGCGTGGTGGAGGCGTTCCGCCGGTACTTCTCGCCCGAGCGGGTCCACGAAACCGGGCCGGCGTCGGCGAGCGAGGATTTCGGATCGTTCGGTGCGGAGTGGGGCGTGCCCTCGGTGTTCTGGTTCGTGGGCGGCACCGATGCGGACGTCTACGCGAAGGCCAAGGCCGACAATCGCATCAATGCGATTCCGACCAACCACAACCCGCGGTTTTTACCCGTCATCCACCCGACGCTGGAAACCGGCGTCGAGGCCCTCATCGTCGCGTCGCGGGCGTGGCTTGCGGCGTGATCCAGCCTCGGGGCGCGTGGGTGTGTCGGCGTATAGTCCCGCGGTGTCTGCGCGGAACGTCCGTCGATGCCCCACATCCTGCTGACCGTGCTGGATCTCGGCGGCACGTTCGTGTTCGCGATCAGCGGCGCGGTGGCGGCGGTCAAGCACCATCGTCGGCGGGTTGGCGTGCTTCGCGCTGCGCTACATGGCGATCCGCCACGGCTGGCACCTTCCGCGCGCACGGGCTTCCGGGAGCGGGACATGATGGCGTATTGCGGTCGATTCGCCCGACGTGGTGACATCGCCGTTGGACTGACTGCGGCCCGGGGCGGGCACGCACGCTGCATCGGGGCCGGCGCATGACCACGCGCATGCCGGCACTCTTCATCGGCCACGGCAACCCGATGAACGCCCTGCAAGACAACGCCTGGTCGCGCGCGTGGACGGCCATCGGAGAGCGATTGCCGAGGCCGCGCGCGGTACTGTCGATTTCCGCGCACTGGTACCTCCCGGGCACCGCGGCCACCGCGATGGCGCACCCGCGCACGATCCACGACTTCGGCGGCTTTCCCCGCGAATTGTTCGAGGTGCAATATCCCGCGCCCGGCGATCCGGCGCTGGTCCATCGGCTGCAGGAACTGCTGGCGCCCGTGCCCGTGCGGGCCGACCTTGCCTGGGGACTGGATCACGGTACGTGGTCCGTGCTGCGCCACGTCTTTCCGGGCGCCGACGTGCCGGACGTGCAATTGAGCGTCGATGAGACAGCCGGGCCCGCCGCGCACTACGCGTTGGGGAAACATTTGGCGCCGTTGCGCGACGAGGGCGTCCTCGTCCTTGGCAGCGGCAATGTGGTGCACAACCTGCACGCGTACGCGTGGGGTCGGCACCCGGCGCAGCCGTTTGACTGGGCGGTGCGATTCGAAGCGCAGGTTCGCGCGCGGATCGAGCAGCGCGACTACGGCGCGTTGGTGGAATACGCGTCATTCGGACTGGACGCCGAGCTTTCGGTGCCGACGCCCGACCACTACCTGCCTTTGCTGTACGTGCTGGGCGCCAGTGCGAAAGACGATGCGGTGAGCTTTCCGACCGAAGGCATGGATGGCGGTTCGATCTCGATGCTGTCGGTCCGATTCGGTTGAGGCGACGGTTTCAACCGTTCCAGAAGGCGCCATTGTTTCAAGGCTTCGGCTTCGGTTTCGCTTTCCGGGTTGACGCTGTTGCGCGCACTCAAAGCCGCGACAAGCGTCGCCGCCGACATGCTCTGCCAAGTGGACATCAGCGCCACCGCGAAGGTCGATTTCGCGATCGCGGGCTGGATCGCGTGTGCACGATGCGGGTCGCGGCTGCTCGAGGTGTGCCGTAGACGGAGCCGTGCCGGCACGGAACGCACAAGCCAACCGGTCGCATTGCGTGATGCCTGGGTCAGCGGTTCGATAGGCCCGGCTTGGTTTCAGTCGCCTGCGCCAACGCGCACCCGTGGTGCGCGCCGCCCCTCACCCGGAACGCAGTGCTTGAATTGAACCACCCGTTCCGACATGCACCAGCGAGTCATGCAGATTCCGCATCTCGGCATCGAGGACTTTCGGCAAACGGGAAAGCGGCGCGGGCCGGGTCCGTGTCCGGGCCGACACGACCGCCGCTCTTTCCGGCGCTCGGGGCTGCACGAGCGCTCCCGCCATGTGCACGAGCCACGCAAACGACCCTCCTGTGAAAACCAGCAGGCCGATCTGCGCGACGGACAGATCGCCTGCAGTGATGCCCGTGCCAGCGGCACAGGCAAGCGCGAACGTGTAGGCGCCCGGCGGCCCGGTCTGCAGCGCGTTGCACAGGAAGGTCGCAACCACGGCGATCAGGATGATGGTGGGGACCACCATCCACGGTATCCTGGCGGCCCACACGCCGAGGCGGCTGTCGACGGGATGCACGCCGTGCATGAAGTACGCAAATGCGAGAGGTTGGTGGAATCCAGCCGGTAGGCCGCGTGTTTCGAGCGGAACGGCCGGTCGCGGAGAGTGTTGATCGAGTCCGGACCCTGGCGCCCGCCGCCTCAGCGGATTCGACGGCGTTGATCAAGCGGGGCACTGCACGTTGCCGCCATCATCCACGAATCCCCGGATTGGCTGGGCCAGCTTCGTCAAGTTCGTGCACCGCGTTCCTCTCTTGTATGCAACGGAGACGCCGGATGGCGCGTCGTATTCCCTGGGGTTACCGGGACAGCGCGGTCCTCGCACGAGTGATGAAGGCGCTGAATTCCTGCATGTAGTTGCGGAGGAACTCGGCCGTGCTGTCGTTACTGACGTCGCCGCTGTCGTCGATGAGTCCGGGCGTGAAGTGGATGTAGGCCTCGACCACGTTCATCAGCGGCGAGTTGCAGAAGCACAGCACCCCGCGGAGGCTTTGCTGTGCCACGGCCGTGCCGATCGCGCCGATGGAAGCCCCGATGATCGCCGACGGCCTGCGCGCGAAGGAGTTCTTACCCCAGGGGCGGCTGGCCCAGTCGATGGCATTTTTCAATCCGCCGGGTATCGAGCGGTTGTACTCCGGCGTCACGAACAGGATCGCGTCGGCAGCCTCGATCTGTTGCTTGAGTTTTCGCGCGACCGCGGGGTAGTCGGCGTCGTAGTCGTAGCTGTAGAGCGGCAGGTCCCGGAACGGAATCTCGCTCATGGACAGTTCCGGCGGTGCGAGGTGCACCAGTGCCGCCGCCAGCTTGCGGTTGATGGACTCTTTCGCCAGGCTGCCGACGAAGTAACCTACCTTGTGCGTCGTCATTTCAAAGATCTGCCAGAGCAAAGACGTGATGCGTTTCCGTGGACCCGTTCCGCGATGGCGGATTCCAGGTCCAAGCGATCAACGAGCCGTGCGCGACTCAAGGAATGTTCCACGCTCGAGTTGATCGAATGCTTCGCGCAACTCGTCCTGCGTGTTCATCACGATCGGGCCATACCAGGCGACCGGTTCCTTGAGCGGTTTGCCGGCGATGAGCAGAAAGCGCAGGCCGTCGCCGCCGGCCTCGACCTCAATGGTATCGCCCTCGCCGAACACCACGAGCGTGCGGTTTTGTGCCTCCGCGGGCGGGTGGGTATCCAGCCAACGCGTGCTTTGCGTCGGCACCGAGAGGGGCTGCGCCACGTCGCAAAACTTGCCGTGCCCGGAAAACACGTACGCAAAGGCGTTGTGATCGGCCGGCACCGGCAGCGTGACCCGGCGGCCCGGGGATATCGACACGTCGAGGTAGAGCGGGTCGGCCGCCACCCCGTCGACGCGGCCCTTGACGCCGCGAAACGTGCCGCACACGACGCGCACCTCGCCATCGTCATCCCTCGCCGTCGGGATATCGACCGCCTTCACTTCCTGATAGCGCGGCGTCGTCATCTTGAGTGCGGCCGGCAGGTTGGCCCACAACTGAAACCCGTACATCTCGCCTGCCGCGTTGCCCTTCGGCATTTCCTGGTGGATGATCCCGCTTCCCGCGGTCATCCATTGCACGTCGCCCGCACCGATGGTGCCGCGGTGGCCCAGGCTGTCGCCGTGCTCCACGGTGCCCGCCAGCACGTACGTGATGGTCTCCATGCCGCGGTGTGGATGCCAAGGGAACCCGGCCACGTAGTCGGACGGAACGTCACTGCGAAAATCGTCCAGCAGCAGGAACGGATCGACCGCGCTGTCGGCGCCGGTAAAACCGATCGCGCGATGGAGGTGGACGCCGGCACCTTCGAGGGTGGACCGCGACTGCGACAGCCGCTTGATGGGCCGAAGATTCATGCGCGTCTCCCGTACCTTGTCGTTGCCGGCGGTCCGTCGATTATCGCGCTGGCGACCAGCGTCGGCGAAATCGAGCCTGCGTCGATCGGCAGGCGCGGTTTGCATCGCACCACGATAAAGTGATCAGGCCGCATCTCGACGCGCTCGACGGGAATGATCATGAGCAACCTGCTTCCCGGGGCCGAATCGGAGCGCTGCGATTCCATTCCAGACCCGCGGCCGGAAATCCTCACCTATCCCGCGCGCGACGCGGATCTTGGCGCGGGGCTCACGGTGTCGCGCGCGCTGCCGGTGCGCCAGCACCGCCTGGTGGGGCCGTGGTGCTTTTTCGACCATTACGGTCCGCTCGAATTTGCCGGGCGCAAGGCGATGGACGTCGCGCCGCATCCGCACATCGGCCTGCAGACCGTATCGTGGTTGTTTGCGGGCGAGTCGCTGCACAACGACAGCCTGGGCTTCCAGGGCATCGCACGGCCGGGCGAATTGAACTTGATGACGGCCGGCGACGGCATCGCGCATTCCGAGGAAACCCCGCCGCGAAACTCGGGTCGGCTGCACGGCGTGCAGTTGTGGGTGGCATTGCCGGATGCGGAGCGCCACCGTCCGCCCGGCTTCGACCACTACACCGACCTCCCCGTCCTCGAGCCGGGCGGCGGAACCGCGCAGGTGTTCATGGGCGAACTGGATGGCGCCGCAAGCGGAACCCGAACCTACTCGCCGCTCGTCGGCGCGGACATCCACGTCGGCGGCAACGGTGCCTTGCGTCTCGCGCTGAACCCGACGTGGGAACACGCGTTGGTCGTGATCGATGGTGACGTGACGCTGGATGGCACAGCGCTCGCGCCGAATGCGTTGCACTACCTCGGTACCGATCGCAGCGGGCTCGAACTCATCAGCAAAGGCTCGGCCCACGCGGTACTGATCGGCGGTACGCCGTTCGGCGAGTCGATCGTGATGTGGTGGAATTTCGTGGCCCATACGGCGGACGAGATCGGTGCGGCGCGCGACGACTGGGAGCGGCACCGCCGCTTCGGCGACGTGACGGCTTATGGCGGCGCACGGTTGTCGGCGCCGCCGCTTGCCGGGCGCCCCGTCGCGCGCCGGTGACGGTGCGGTCCATCGCCGGCTTCGAAACCCCTCGCATCCCGTCGTTGCCGTGCGTAGGCGCCGCCGCGCCACCGTCGGGCGAAGGAGCACCCAGGCCCTTGACTCTGGACCATGGCCCAGGGTTTAGACTGGCCGCATGGACGCCCACAATACCTCGCATTTGACCATCGGCGCCGTGGCTCGGCGTGCTGGTGTCGGTATCGACACGATCCGCTATTACGAGCGGGAACGTTTGTTGCCGGCGCCGCGCCGACGGGATTCCGGCTACCGCGACTACGACGCCATCGCGATCGATCGCCTGAAGTTCATTCGCCGCGCCAAGACGCTGGGCTTCACGCTGGACGACATCCGCGAGTTGCTCGCCCTGTCCACCGATCATGAAAAAGGCGTGCGGGGCGTCAAGCAGCGCGCGGAAGTCCGTTTGCAGAAATTGGAAGAGCGGATCCGCGAATTGCAGCACATGCGCGGCGGATTAAAGCGCCTGATCGCAGCCTGTCCGGGCCGCGGCGAACTGGCAGCGTGCCCGATCCTGCACGCGCTCACCGAGGACCTTTCCGATGAATGACCACGCGCACACCCCGGTCGCATCGCCACCTGCCGGAACCGTCGCTTCCGGACCGCATGCCGCGCACCATCACCATCCGGCGCCGACGAGACCCGCGCCCGCCGTCGATCCGGTCTGCGGGATGCAGGTGGATCCGGAGACGACCCGGCACCGCGCCGAGCACGCGGGCGAGTCGTACTTTTTTTGCTCCGGGCGCTGCCGCGAGAAATTCGTGGCCGCACCGGAGCAATACCTGACGCCGACTGCGGCACCCGCGGAACCCGCGCCGACGGGCACGCCGTACACCTGCCCGATGCATCCCGAGATCCGGCAGGCGGGGCCGGGTTCATGCCCGATTTGTGGCATGGCACTGGAGCCGGTGCTGCCTGTGGCGGACGCAGACGATTCCGAATTGCACAAGGTCCGCGTGAAATTCTGGATTGCGACGGCGCTCGCGGTACCGTTGCTCGTGGTCGCGATGGGACCGCACCTGGCGCACGCGGGACTGGACGCCACGTTGGCGCAGGGTCTGCGCTGGGCCGAGCTGGTGCTCACGGTGCCGTTGGTCGCGTGGCTCGGGCTCGATTATTACCGGCGTGGCTGGATCGGCGTGCGCAACCGTTCGCCGAACATGTACACGTTGATCGGGCTGGGCGTCCTGGTCGCGTTCGTCTACAGCTTGGCTGCGATGTTCGCTCCAGACATGTTTCCGGCACGCATGCGCGACGCGCACGGGATGGTCGGCGTGTATTTCGAACCCGCCGGGGTGATCATCGCGCTGGTGCTGCTCGGGGAATGGCTGGAGGTGCGGGCGCGCGGCAAGACTTCGTCGGCAATCCGGCGCCTGCTCGATCTCGCGCCGCGCCACGCGCGCCGTATCGAACCGGATGGCGAAGAGCGCGACGTGCCCATCGATGCGGTGCACGTGGGTGACACGCTGCGCATCCGCCCGGGCGAAAAGATCCCGGTCGACGGCGAAGTCCTGGAAGGCGCGAGCAGCGTCGATGAGTCGATGCTGACCGGCGAGCCGATGCCGGTCGGGAAACGGGCCGGCGATCGGCTGACCGCGGGTACCGTGAACGCCAACGGTGGCCTGCAGATGCGCGCCGACAAGGTCGGCAGCGAAACCGTGCTGGCGCAGATCGTGGCGCTGGTCGCGGAGGCGCAGCGAACCCGCGCGCCATTGCAGCGCCTGGCGGACCGGGTTTCCGCGTTTTTCGTGCCGGCCGTGGTTGGCATCGCGATCGCGACGGGCGTCGTGTGGTTCCTGATCGGCCCCGAGCCGCGGATCGCCTTTGCGGTCATCAATGCGGTCGCGGTGCTGATCATCGCCTGCCCGTGCGCGCTCGGGCTCGCGACGCCCATCTCGATCATGGTGGCGAGCGGTCGCGGCGCCGAAAACGGGGTGCTGTTCCGCAACGCGGAGGCGATCGAAACGCTGGCACAGGTCGATACCCTGGTGCTGGACAAGACCGGCACGCTGACGCAGGGCAAACCGAGCCTCACCGAGGTCGTCGGTCTCGGAGATCACAGCGAACAGGGAATCCTGACGCTGGCGGCAAGCCTCGAAACCGCCAGCGAACATCCATTGGCGCATGCGATCGTCACCGGGGCGCGGGCGCGAAACCTCACCCTCGCACCGGTCGAGAACTTCGCGGCGATCACGGGGCAGGGCGTGCGCGGCCGCGTCGGCACCCGCGAGCTCGCGCTGGGCAATGCGGCGCTGTTGCGCGCGCTCGGCGTCGCAACCGTCGCCGATACCGCACTGGAGCGTTTGCACGATT
Source organism: Rhodanobacteraceae bacterium (assembly GCA_050738115.1). Taxonomy (GTDB): domain Bacteria; phylum Pseudomonadota; class Gammaproteobacteria; order Xanthomonadales; family Rhodanobacteraceae; genus 66-474. Next base: position 980 of record JBOHYX010000073.1, on the reverse strand, counting down.
CGGCGAGGACGGTCATGTACCTCGCGGTCGACGGCCATCTGGCGGGGGCGCTGGCGGTGGAAGACGCGATCAAGCCGGATGCGGCGCGGCTGCTCGATTCGCTGCGTGCGGAAGGGCTGCACATCGTGATGCTGACGGGCGATGGCGAGCGCGCGGCGAAGGCGGTGGCCGACACCTTGCGCATCGAGGACTTCGCCGCCGCGCAGTCTCCACAGGACAAGGCCGAGCGCGTCAAGGCCCTGCGCGCCCAAGGCGACAAGGTGGCGATGGCGGGGGACGGCATCAACGATGCGCCGGCGCTCGCCGCGGCGGACGTCGGGATCGCCATGGGCAACGGCACGGACGTCGCGATGGAAAGCGCACAGGTCACCCTGTTGAAGGGCGAACTCGGCGGCCTGCTGCGGGCCCGCAAGCTGTCCGCGCAGGCCGTGCACAACATCCACCAGAACCTCGGCTTCGCGTTTGTTTACAACTCGCTCGGCATTCCGATCGCGGCTGGCGTGCTGTTCCCCTTCGTGGGTTGGCTGCTGAGTCCCGTGATCGCGGCGCTGGCGATGAGCCTGTCGTCGGTGTCGGTCATCAGCAACGCATTGCGGCTGCGCACCGCGAAACTCTGACGCGTGGCTGCGTAGCCTGCAGGTGGGAGCGGTGGGTCGCTGCGACAGGGGTAGCTTGTGGCGAGGCCGTCGCGGGCACGGCCCGCTCCCACTGGATCGTTCACTTGCCATGGTCATCAACGGTGGAATCCAGGACGCGGCACCACGCCTCAGCTTGCCGTACGGCGGCGTGATGGCGACCGCCGGCGCTGCGACGCTGGCGGTCGCTTGCGGGCTGCCTTGGGCCGATGCGCCCCTGTTGGCGCTGACGGTTCTGCAGGCAGTGTGGGTCGCCGCGACGGCCGTACGCGATCATCGGCACGATTTTGCGGCGTGGCTGTCGCTCGGTACCGCGGACCAGCATACGGGCATCCATACGGTGCC
>JBOHYX010000072.1:0-9852 GCA_050738115.1 Rhodanobacteraceae bacterium | reverse complement strand
GACTTCGGGGTACACCCCCAAGCTCACCATCTTCTGCTTGCCCGCGTAGCGGTAGCGATAGCGCCAATAGCGCGCGCCGTTCGGCTGCACTTCGACGCAAAGCCCCGCCGCATCGGCAACGCGGTAAACCTTCGCGCGCGGCTTCAGCGCCCGCAGCTTCAGCTCAGTCAACATGAGAGTAACTCCCGGCAGAACGACGCCCCTCCGCGCCAGTTACTCTCGATGTTACTCTCAGCCGCGGCGAGCTTCAATGGGATGGTCTGACCCTTACGGATACGAAAAACCCGCGACTAGCGCGGGTTTCATGAGTGACGTAAGACGATCTGAGACATCTCGAAACTAGTTGGTGGCGCCCGAAGCAGGACTCGAACCTGCGACCCTCTGATTAACAGTCAGATGCTCTAACCAGCTGAGCTATTCGGGCGAGGTGCACATTATCAAGGCAGCGCCGCAAGCTGTCAAAAGCAACTCACAAACACAAAGCAGTTGCAACGGAGCGGCTGTTGTGAAAAGTCAGCCCATGGACGGGCGTTCCGGTCTCCACGAAGCGACGCTCCCACGCGCAGCCGTTTGCTGCCAGACGCAGCGATCAGGGACGATCGCACAAACTATGAATTGGGAATCAGCAGCACCTGCCCCACCTGGATGCCTCCGCCCGCCTGGATCTTGCTGGGGTTGACCGAACGCAAGGCGCTCATGGTGACCCCGTACTGCTGCGCAATCCCGGACAGGGTCTCGCCGGCGGTGACCTTGTGCATGTCCTGGATCGCGTCGTCGGCCTGCGTGGATTTCTTCGCGGAAGCCACCATGGTCGCGGCACGCGGACTCACGACGACCGCTGCCGCCGCAGTCTTGTCGTTCATGGCAATCGGGGACACCGCGGCCGTCAGGTGCATCCGCTCGTTGCGTTGCTCGGCGAACCAGGTCCCGGGCGGCGGTGTGGTTTGGAAATACTGCTTGACGCCAGCGAATATCGCTTGTGCGAGTTGCCCGCGATCCCGCCGGCTGTCCAGACGCCGCTCGCCCTGGCGATTACTGATGAACGTGGTTTCGACCAGGATCGAGGGCACGTCCGGCGACCGCAACACCACGAAATTGGCGCCCTGCACGGTGCTGCGGTACAGCGGCTCGATCTTGCCCAGCGCTGCCAGCACGTCGCCACCGACTTCGTGCGCGGCGTGCATGCTGGCGCCCTGCGACAGATCCAGCAGCACCGACGCCAGCGTCGGGCTCTTGTTGTCCAGCGACACGCCGCCGATCAGGTCCGAAGCGTTTTCGCTCCTGGCCAGCCAGCGTGCGGCCTCGCTCTGCTTGCCGTGGGTATCGAGCACCCAGACCGACCCGCCGCGCGCATCGCAGAAGTTCGGACAGGAATTGGCGTGGATCGAGACGAACAGGTCGGCCTTGTGCTCGCGCGCGATCTCGAAGCGCTTTTCGAGCGGCACATAGTAATCACCCTTGCGGGTCAGCACCGCGTGCATGCCCGGCTGTGCGTCGATCAGGCGCTGCAGGTCCCTGGCAATTTCCAGCGTCACGGTCTTTTCCATCGTGCCGTTCGGACCGATCGCGCCGGAATCATCCCCACCGTGCCCGGCATCCACCGCGATCACCACCGGCCGCGGCGTGCCGTGCGCGATGTCGGCATCGACGGTCCGGACGATCTGCGAAGGCTGCGTGCCGGGCGTGCCGAGGTCGACGACCAGCCGGTAGCCGTATTGCGCGGTCGGGTTCAGCAGGAAGCTCCGCGGATGCGCCGGCTTGTCGAGATCCAGCACGAAACGCGCCTTGCCTTCGAAGTGGCCGACACGGATGTCCCTGACCGCGCCCTTGCCGGGTTTGGCGCCGACGCCCTTGCCGAACACGCCATTGTCGAGATCGACCACCACGCGGTCCGGATGGCCGAGCTGGAACAACTGGTACTCGACCGGCGCGGTCAACTCGAAGATCACCTGGGTCGTGTCCGGACCGCTCCAGACCCGCACGGCCTTGACCGTGCTCGATGCGGCCGCGGCCGCACTCGCCGCGCCCGCGCAGGCCAAAACCCCGCAGACGAAGGCCAGAACCAGAAGCAGTGGGCGTGTCGTCCCCCTCATGGACGGAATTCAAGCGCAAGCCGCGCCCGATTGCAAGAACTTTTTCCTTTGTTATCCGACGGCTGCAAGTGGTTTGGAGATTTTCAGTCACAAATCGCTGTCAAGTGCCTGTGATTTGCCCGCGTTCAGGCCGTCCGGAGACCCGCGAGCCAGTCGGTGCCGCGGGGTGAGCGTGGTATCAGACGCACCTCCCTGCCCGCGCCAGCGTGTTCCAGTGCGATCTCCAGATCCGGCGCCGGCAACGCGCCTTCGCCCCGCTCCGGCCACTCGACCAGCACCAGGGTTCCCGGCGCATCCAGCTCGTCGAGGCCCAGCCACTCCAGTTCGCCCGCATGCGCAATTCGGTACAGATCCAGATGGAACGCATCGTGGTCGTTGACCCGGTACCGCTCGAGCAGGCTGTACGTCGGGCTCTTGACCCGCTCGCCGACGCCGAGTGCCCGCAGCAGGGCGCGCGCAAAGGTGGTCTTGCCCGCACCCAGCTCGCCACGCAGGAACACCACGCCACCTTCCGTCAGCGCGGGCGCGACGCGGCGCGCCAAGGCCACCGTTGCGGCCTCGTCGGGCAAGTCGACCTTCACGGGAGCACGAACGTCAGACACGGCCGTTTGTGAGCGCCCGCAGGTAGGAAAACAGATCCGACGCCAGCAGGCCGCGCTCGCCGGCGCGCGCGGCGAGGTCGCCCGCCCGCGCGTGCAGGCCGACGCCGAGGCACGCCGCGTCCCACGCCGAAAGCCCCTGCGCGAGCAGCGCGGCGATCACGCCCGTCAGCACGTCGCCCATTCCGCCCGATGCCATGCCGGGATTGCCCCACGGACACACCGCGACCTGACCGTCAGGATCGGCCACCAGGCTGCCGGCGCCCTTCAGCACCGCCACGGCGCGATATGTGTTCGCCAACGCGCGCACCGCCGCGAAGCGATCGGCCTGGACGTCCGCGGTGGTTGCGGCCAACAGGCGCGCCGCCTCGCCGGGATGCGGCGTCAGCACGCACACCTGCGGCAACGCGCGCGCGTGGCCCGCCAGCAGGTTGAGCCCGTCGGCGTCCAGCACCGTGGGCTTGCCTGCGTCCAGCGCCGCCTGCCACAGCCCGCGGCCCCAGTCGTCCTGCCCCAGCCCCGGCCCCAGCGCCACCACGCTGGCGCTTGCCAGCAACGGTTCCAGGTTGCGCGGGACGTGCACGCCGTGCGGCATCAGCTCCGGGCGCGCGGCAAGGATCGGGCCCACGTTCGCCTCGCGCGCCGCGACGCTGACAAGTCCTGCGCCGGTTCGCGCAGCGGCTTCGCCGCACAGGTGCACGGCGCCACCCGTGCCGAGGTCGCCGCCGACCACCAGCACGTGCCCGTACCGGCCCTTGTGGCTGTCGCGCGCCCGCGCCGGCATTGCCTGCGGCACGAGCAGCGATGCGTCGGGCGCGATCGACGCGTACACGGATTCCGGAATGGCAAGCCTCGCCAACGTGCGCGCGCCGCACTGGTCCGGGCCCTGCGCGGTGAACAGCCCCCGCTTCCAGCCCACGAAGCACATCGTCGCGGTGGCGCGCACGCACGGATCGAATGCGCGGCCCGTATCGGAATCGAGACCGCTCGGCACATCCAGCGCCAGCACGGGACGCCGTTGCGCATTCAACGACGCGATCAGCGCCGCCGCATCGCCGCTGGGCGCGCGATCGAGGCCGGAGCCGAACATGCCGTCGACGTACACGTCCGCTTGCGGCAGGGTGCGCTCCGGCAGCAGCGTGCCGCCCTCCGCCAGGAACCGCTCGCGCGCGAGCGCGGCATCGCCGGACGCGTGCTCGCTCAACGCGATCACGTCTGCGTGCAGACCCGCCGCACGCGCGAACGCCATCAGCAGGAAACCGTCGCCGCCGTTGTTGCCGGGGCCGCACAGCACGCACAGCGTGCGCGCCTCGGGCCAGCGGCGGCGCAAGTCATCGAGTGCCTCGCGCGCCGCGCGCTGCATCAGCTCGATGCCGGCGATGCCGCCGTCGATCGCCGCCCGATCGAGCGCGCGCACCTGCGCAGTCGCGAACAGGGCGGTTTGCGGATCGGGCGTCGGCATCGCGTGATCCTACAATGCGCGGATGCACGCCGACACCCGATCCGCGCAGGAAATCGACTTCGTCGCGCTCGCGCAGCGCGTCAAGGCGTGGGGCATCGAGCTTGGTTTCGCGAAGGTCGGAATCGCCGACGTGGAGCTCGCGGAAGACGAAGCGCGCCTGCAAGCGTGGCTGCGCCAGGGCCGCCACGGCTCGATGGATTACATGCAGCGCCACGGCACCCGCCGCGGTCGGCCCGCGGAGCTGCAGCCCGGCACCGTGCGCGTGATTTCGGCGCGTATGGACTATTTCCCGACGGGCGTCTCGGCCGACGCGGCCTGGCATACGCTCGGCGACGGCGAACGGGCCTACATCTCGCGCTACGCACTCGGCCGCGACTACCACAAGCTGATCCGCGGGCGCCTGCAGAAGCTCGCCGACCGGATCGCCGCGGAGGTCGGCCCGTTCGGCTACCGGGCCTTCAGCGATTCCGCGCCGGTTCTTGAAAAGGCATTGGCGCGCAACGCCGGGCTCGGCTGGATCGGCAAGCACACGCTGCTGCTGGATCGCGACGCCGGCTCGTGGTTCTTCCTCGGCGAGCTGTACACCGACCTGCCATTGCCGGTCGATGCGCCGGTGACGCCGCGCTGCGGGACCTGCACGCGCTGCATCGACGTGTGTCCGACGCACGCGATCACCGGCCCGTACCAGCTCGATGCACGCCGCTGCATTTCGTATCTCACGATCGAATCGAAGGACGCGATTCCGGAGGACCTGCGGCCGCTGATCGGCAACCGCGTGTTCGGCTGCGACGACTGCCAACTGGTGTGCCCCTGGAACAAGTTCGCGCAGCCGACCCGCGAGGAGGATTTCGCGCCGCGGCGCGGACTGGACCACGCGAAACTGATCGACTTGTTCGCGTGGAGCGAAGCCGAGTTCCTAAAAAAGACGGAAGGCATGCCGGTCCGCCGCGCGGGCTACACGGGTTTCATGCGCAATGTCGCGGTGGCGCTGGGCAACGCGCCGCATTCCCCGGGCGTCGTCGCTGCGCTTGAAGCACGCGCGGAGGATCGTTCACCGCTCGTGCGCGAACACGTGGTGTGGGCGCTCACCGAGCAGGCGCGCAAGCGCCGGTCTTGATCGTCATCCCGGCGAAGGCCAGGATCCAGCTTTTCGGGAGGCGCGTGGAAAAGACAGTGATGCCCGGCGACGCTACGCGAAAATCCGTACCCTCACCCGCCCTTCGGGCACCCTCTCCCGGAGGGAGAGGGGAACGACGCAACGGTCACGCCGCCGCCATCTGCTTCGGAATCGACGTGTTGGTCCGCGCGATCCGATTGTCGGCGTCGACGTAAACCAGTTGCGGCTTGTGCCGCGCGGCCTCGGCCTCCGTCAGCGACACGAACGCCGCGATGATCACGAGGTCGCCCGGCTGCGCGCGATGCGCGGCGCTGCCATTGACCGAAATGATGCCACTGCCTTCCTCGGCGCGCAGCGCGTAGGTCACGAAGCGCTCGCCGTTGTTGACGTTCCAGGCATGGATCTGCTCGTACTCGCGGATGCCGGCTGCATCCAGCAGCACGCCATCGATCGCGATCGATCCCTCATAGTGCAGCTCCGCGTGGGTCACGGTTGCGCGGTGGATCTTGCCTTTGAGCATGTTCAGTTGCATGGGGCACCTCCCGCCTCCAGCTCGCGGAATGCACCCATTATACCGGCTGAACCGGCCCCCTGCTGCATTGCACAAACGACGCGCATCACGCAAACGCGAGGTTGTCGATCAGGCGCGTTCCGCCCAGCCTGGCCGCGGCCAGCGCCATCAGGCCAGCCCCCTCGCCCCGTCCCGGCGCGCCCAGATCCCCTGCGCGCCGCACCACCGCGTAGTCCGGCGCGAAGCCGGCGCGCTTCAGCCTCGCCATCGCCGCGCGCTCGATCGCGCCCGCCACGTGACCTTCCGCAAACGCATCGCGCATCCACGCCAGCGTTCGGTACAACTCCGGCGCGCGCGCACGCTGGTGGACGTCGAGATAGCGATTGCGCGAGGACATCGCCAGCCCATCCGCCTCGCGCACGATCGGCCCGTCGACCACATCCAGCGGCAGCGCCAGTTCCCGCGCCAGCCGCCGCACGACCAGCAGTTGCTGCCAGTCCTTGCGCCCGAACACCGCCACGTCGGGGTCGACCATCGCGAACAGTTTTGCAACGACGGTGGCGACCCCATCGAAGTGTCCGGGCCGGTGCGCGCCTTCCAGCGTGTCGCCGACATCGGGCACGTGGATGCGGAGCGCATGGTCAGGCCCGGCCGGATACATCACCTCGACCGCAGGCGCGAACAGCAGGTCGCAACCGTGTTCCACCAGCCCGGCGTCGTCCTCTGCCGGTGTGCGCGGGTAGCGCGAAAAGTCCTCGCTCGGCCCGAATTGGGTCGGATTGACGAAGATGCTCGCGACGACGCGATCGGCGTGGCGGCGCGCGAGTTCGACCAGCGAAAAGTGCCCGGCGTGCAGGTTGCCCATGGTCGGCACCAATGCGACCCGTCGACCTTCCCGCTTCCATGCCTGCAGGAACGCGCGCAGCGACCGCAGGTCGTCGACGGTGCGCACCCGGCGTCAACCCGCGATCTGCTCGGGGCCCGGAAAACGCCCTGCGCGCACATCGTCGACGTAGGCGGCGATCGCGTCGCGCACCGAGCCGCGCCCCGCCAGGAAGTCCTTGCTGAATTTCGGGCGGCGACCGGGCGTGATGCCGAGCATGTCGTAACACACCAGTACCTGGCCGTCGCAATCGGCGCCCGCGCCGATGCCGATCGTGGGGATCGACAGTTCATGCGTGATGTCCGCGGCGAGCGCGGCCGGGACGGATTCCAGCACCAGCAATCCGGCGCCGGCGTGCGCAACGGCCTGCGCCTGCGCGCGCAGGCGTGACGCGGCATCGTCGGTCTTGCCCTGCATCCGGTAGCCACCCATCCGGTGCACCGACTGCGGCGTGAGGCCAAGGTGCGCGCATACCGGCACGTCACGTACCGTGAGCGCGGCGATCACCTCGCACGTCCATTCCGCGCCGCCTTCCAGCTTCACCATCGCGGCACCGCCCTCGGCCACCAGCCGCGCCGCCGCCGGCAGCGCCGTCGCCGGATCGCGGAACTGCATGAACGGCAGGTCGACGATCTGCAGGGTCGAAGACAGCCCCCGTGCCACGAGGGAAGCGTGATAAACCATCTGGTCCAGCGTCACCGGCAGCGTGCTGCGGTTGCCCTGCACCACCATGCCGAGGGAGTCGCCCACCAGTACCGCGTCCACGCCCGCCGCTTCCATCTGCGCGGCAAAGCTGGCGTCGTAGCAGGTGAGGATGGCGATTTTTTCGCCGTGTGCCTTCATCGCAAGCAGCCGCGGTACCGTCACGGGCTTGCGTTTGGGTGCGTCGGCAGGTTCAACGTACATGCGCGCGCTCCGAAGCTGAATGCCGCATTATCGCCAGTTGCACGCACGCGGCCAAGAGCCTTCGAGCGGAGCGGCTGTTGTGGAGAGTCAGGGCACGGATGCCCGTTCTGGACGCGCACAGCCGAAGGTCCGGGCGACCGCACGAGAGCCAGGCGAAGCGGCGATCACGGACGATCGCACACTCATGCCCCTCGCAAGTCCCGCATCCGGAACCCTATCCCATACAGCACGCCGCCGTAGGCCGCGGCCCCGGCACACACGAGCGCCGCGAGTTTCCACAGGCGCACGATGATCCGCTCGTGGGTCCACTGTTGCCAGGGCCAGAACCACAGGCCGGCGCCAATCACGATCACCAGCGCCGCCGACGCCGCGCCGATCCGCAGCCAATGCCGCGCCCAACCCGGTTGGCGCCGGTACACGCCCGCGCGCTTGAGGTACCGCCACAACAGCGCGAACTGCAGGTAATTGGAGACCGAACTCGCGATCGCCATGCCGAGGTGCAACCCCGGCACCTGCGCAATGCCCTCGAGCCACGGCACGTGCCGCAGTTGCGGCGGCGCCCACAGCTCGAACAGCAGTGCGATCAACGCGAAATTGGCGACCATGTTCACCACGAGCGCGATCACGCCCGCGCGCACCGGTGTCTTGGTGTCCTGGCGCGAATAGAACGCGGGCAGCAACGTGCGGGTCAGCGCGATCGCCGGTATCCCGCAGCCGAGCCCCACGATCGCGATCGCGGTCATGTGGCTGTCGAAGGCGTTGAAGTGTCCGTTCTGGAAAAACGTCGCGACCAGCGGCTCGGCCAACAGCAGCAGGCCGCACATCGCGGGCAGCGCGATCAGCAGCGTGATCCGCAGGCCCCAGTCGAGCGAACGCGAGAAACCTTCGCGGTCGGCGGTGACGTGGTGTCGCGAGAGTGCGGGCAGGATCACCGTGCCGAGCGCGACGCCGAACACGCCCAATGGCAGCTCCAGGAAGCGCGTGGCCTGATACAGCCAGGTCTGCGAACCCGTGACCAGCAGCGAGGCGACGATGGTGTCCAGCAGCAGGTTGATCTGCGCCACCGACGAGCCGAACAGCGTCGGAATCATCAGGCGCATGATCTTCCTGACCTGCAGGTGGTTCCAGCCCCACCGCGGCAGCGCCAGCAGGTTCAGCCGCCGCACCGCGGGCAACAGGAACAGCAACTGCAGGACGCCCGCCGCCAACACCGCCCAGCCGAGCGATTCGATCGGCACGGCCAGGTGGCGCGACAGCCACCACGCGCCCGCGATCAGGCATAGGTTCAGGATCACCGGCGCCAGCGCCGGCAGCGCGAAGCGGCTGAAGCTGTTGAGCACGCCGCCACACAGCGCGGTCAGCGACACGAACAGCAGGTAGGGGAACGTGAGCCTGAGCAGCTTGATCGTCAGGTCGAACTTGTGCGGCTCGTCCAGCGCGCCGGGCGCGAAGCCGGTCGCCACCTGCGGCGCGAAGATCACGCCGAGCGCCACGATCACCAGCAGCACGCCGCCCAGCGTGCCGGCCACGCGCGCCGTGAGTTCCCGCAGCTCCGCATGGCTGCCGGTTTCCTTGACCTCGGTGAACACCGGCACGAACGCGGTCGAGAACGAGCCTTCCGCGAACAGCCGCCGCATGAAGTTCGGAATGCGGAACGCGATCACGAACGCGTCGGTGGCGGCACTGACGCCGAACACGTGGGCGATCGAAATGTCGCGCACGAGACCCAGCATGCGCGAAATCATCGTCATGCTGCTGAACGAGAAAACCCCGCGCAGCAGGCTGGGTTGGCGAGTCATGATCTCGGGACTCGGGACTCGGGACTCGGGATTCGGGGACGATCAAAAGCAGTGAAGCATCCCCGTGTGACACTCGAGTCCGCAGCAGAGCCGGCGGCGCAGGAAAGTGGACCCTGAATGTGTCGGTACGAGGCCCGAAATCCGAGGTTCGGCTCTTTCGAGTCCCGAGTCCCGAGTCCCGAGTCCCGGCTCCTGCGAGTCCCGAGTCCCGAGTCCCGAGTCCCGAAAAGATTGACTGCGCGCCGCCGCGCCGCGATACTGCGCGGCTGTCTTTCGCGAGAACACGCCGGAGTCCCCCCGTGGCCAACATCCAGTCCGCCAAGAAGCGCGCCCGCCAAGCCGAGGCGCACCGCGCCCACAACGCCAGCCAGCGTTCCATGCTGCGCTCGTCGATCCGCAAGGTGTTGAAGGCGATCGAAGCCAAGGACAAGGCCGGCGCCGAGGCGGCGTACAAGAGCGCCGAGCCGATCCTGGACCGCTAT
>JBOHYX010000071.1:0-9874 GCA_050738115.1 Rhodanobacteraceae bacterium | reverse complement strand
GATCGCGAAAGAAAAAGCTTGTCCGCGAAGGACGCGAAGATCGCGAAGAAAACACTTGGATTTTAGCTGTTAATCTTTGCGACCTTTGCGTTCTTGGCGGACAAACGCTCTTTGTACTGGGGGGGGTAGCCTTGGCCAGCCCGCAAGGGCGTGGGTGAACCAGAGTCTCCCTCGTCACCACTTTCCGGTATTGGGCATCGACTTCCACGGCTCCGCGGGCGCCTTCGCGCCGCCCTTCTGCAGCAACTCGATCGATATCAGGTCCGGTGAGCGCACGAACGCCATGTGGCCGTCGCGCGGCGGGCGGTTGATGGTCACGCCCATCTCCCGAAGGTGTGCGCAAATGGCGTAGATGTCGTCGACGTGGAACGCGAGGTGGCCGAAGTTGCGCGCCGATCCGTAGTCCTCGCCCGCCCCCCAGTTGTACGTGAGTTCGATTTCCGCTTCCCGGCTGTCCGCCGCCGACAGGAACACCAGCGTGAATTTGCCCTCGGGTACTTCGCGTCGGCGCACTTCGTCGAGGCCGAGGCCGTCGCAGTAGAAGCGCAGCGACGCGTCTAGGTCGTGCACGCGCACCATGCTGTGCAGATACTTCATGTCGTTTCCTCCGATGATCGTCACACGGCCTGCAAGATACCCGCGCAAGCGCAGCGGATCACGCCGGAAATCGAAGCGTCAGTGTGCGCCCGGCAGCGTGGAATGCGCCTGCACGGCGGGCAATGCCGGCACGCCGTCGGACAGTGCCGACGCGTGTTGCCCGGCGTCACCCTGCGTCCTTGGCGCGCCGATGCGGAAGCGGCACGCCGGTGCGCCGTGCAACATGCACGCCGTGCGCTGCACCGGACGGCCGGTGGCGGCGCTCATGAAGGCAAGGTCGAACCGGCACACGTCCGGGTGCGCCTTCGCCAACGAATGGAACACGCAGTTCCACGCTTCCACCTCGACGTGACCATCGATCTCCACGACCTGCGCCTCGTAACCGAGGGTATCGAGTTGGTCGGCCAAAAGGCGCGTAGCCTCGTCGCGGTCGGCGGCGCTCGCGATGCGCATCGCGGCCTCGCGCCCGAGGCGCGCGCCCATGTCGGCCAGCATGTCCTGCACCGCCGCGGTGCCCGCGTGGGCGTACAGGTATTCGATCATTCCGCGCGCGATCAAGGCGTAGTTGCGCGGAAACAACTCGCGACCGTCCTGCATCAGCACGAAACATGCACGCGGGCGGCCGCCGCTCGGGATCGACTCGCCACGCGCTACGAATCCCTGCGCCATCAGCGCCGTCAGGTGCTGCCGGACCGCGTTGTGGGTGACGCCGAGTGCGTGGCAAAGCTCTTCCACGGTCGCGCCCTGCGGCGACAGCAGCAGCTTGCGCAGCAGCTTCTGCTGCGTGGTGCCGAGTTGGCGCAGGACACGGGCGTGTTTCATGGCATCAGCTCGCGTTGCTCGGGAACTGCCTGGCGATTCCGTCCGACAGTCGCATCCGCGATCATGTGCACGTGCTGCCGTTGCACGGTCCAGGACTTCGCCTGTTCCGCCGCACACGCGCGCGCCATCATCCCACCAATCCCGGTGTCGAAGTCATTGACATGCGTCATGAACGCATCGACATGCCTCATGAGCACACCCTGCAGACACGGCAAGCATCCAGGTCGAACCGACGGCGCGCAGGCGTGATGGACCCGCTTGCGGCAAACCCCGGCACGACGGAACGACCATTGATGAGGCTGCATGTGATCTGTCCTGATCACGGATCGTCTGACCGCGACGGACTCATCATGGACCGTTGCCACACATGTTCAATGTAGATATGTGCAAAGCGTGGACACACCGTCCCGAGCCAATCATTCCGCGCCGGCCGCGGTCGCCTTCAGGGTTTCTGGAAGCGCGGCATCGCGTCCCGCAGCGTCGCGAGGCGTTCCAGCGGATCGGTGACTTCGAGCAGGTGCTGCCGCTCGACGTCGCCGAGCGGCAGCAGCTCGGCCAGCCGGAACCCGACCCAGCTTGCATCGTCGTAGCACTCGCGGGGACTGTTGCGCCAGGACAGGTCCGCCTGTTCGGCCAGCCGTTCCAGGATCGCGGGCAACAGCGCGAACTCGACCGGCACCGGCGCGCGCCGCTCGTCCGGCCACCGACGCACCTCGCCGATCACCAGCCCGTTGCCACGGACGCGGGACTTCTGCACGCGGAAACGCGCGCCCCCCGTGACGCTGATGCCCAGCAGTCCGTCGGGCAGCGTGTCGAAATCGATGATGCGCGCGAGCGTGCCCACCGCCGCGGGCAGCGCCGGCTCGCCCGCCTCCTCGCCGGCCATGATCAGGCACACCCCGAACGTGGCCGCGCTGCGCGAACACTCACGCACCATGTCGAGGTAACGCGCCTCGAAAATCCGGAGCCCCAGCGTGCCGCCGGGGAACAGCACCGCGTTGAGCGGAAACAGCGGGATCTCGGTGCGCTTCACGCCTCGAGTCTAGCGTTCGCGCAATGTCTCGAGGAACCGCCGCGGCGCGTTCTCGAATCCGCCGTTGGACATGAACACGACGTGGTCGCCCGCACGCGCTTCGGCCGCGAGCGCCGCCACCAGTTCGGCGACCGACGGTACCGTGCTGCCCCGGCCCTTCAACGCGGCCGTGACGCGATGTGCGTCCCACGGCAATTCGGGCCGTTGCAGCAGCACGACCCGATCCGCCCCTGCCAGCGCGGGCGCCAGCGCCGCCGCGTGCGCGCCGGCGCGCATCGAATTCGAGCGCGGCTCCAGCGCCACCAGCAGCCGCGCCGACCCGACCTTCGCGCGCAGGCCGGCCAGAGTGGTCGCGATCGCGGTCGGGTGGTGTGCGAAGTCGTCGTACACGTGCACGCCGCCCACGTCGCCCAGCGCTTCCAGCCGCCGCTTGACGCCCGCAAACGTCGCGAACGCCGGCAACAGCCCGTCCGGGTCCACGCCCGCAGCGTGCGCTGCCGCCAGCGCGGCCAGCGCGTTCATCACGTTGTGCCGCCCGAGCAGGTTCCAGTGCACCTCGCCGACCGGCGCGCCGTGGTGGGTCACCGCGAACACCGAACCGTCCGGTTCGATGATTCGCGCGCGCCAGTCGCCCGCGCCGATCCCGAAGGTTTCCACCGGCGTCCAGCAGCCCATGGCAAGCACTTCCGTCAGCCGCCCGTCCTCGGCATTCACGATCAGCCGACCATTGCCCGGAACCGTGCGCACAAGGTGATGGAACTGGCGCTCGATCGCGGCGATGTCGGGAAAGATGTCCGCGTGGTCGTATTCGAGATTGTTGAGGATCGCGATGCGCGGCCGGTAATGCACGAACTTCGAGCGCTTGTCGAAGAAAGCGGTGTCGTATTCGTCGGCTTCAATCACGAACGGCCGGGAATGGGGAATGGGGAATGGAGAATCGGAAGAGCGGCCGATTGCGACCTCGATCCGATTCCCGATTCCCGATTCCCGATTCCCGATTCTTGCCGAGATCCTGAAATTGCCCGGCACCCCGCCAATCAGGAACCCCGGTGCAAGACCGACGCTGTCCAGCAGGTGCGCGAGCAGGCTGCTCGTGGTGGTCTTGCCGTGGGTGCCGGCCACCGCCAGCACTTCACGCCCGTACAGCACGTGCTCGCCCAGCCACTGCGGCCCGGAAATGTAAGGCATTCCCTGATCCAGCATGTACTCGACCGACGGATTGCCGCGCGAGAGCGCGTTGCCGACCACGACCAGGTTCGGAGCCGGATCGAGGTGCGCCGCGGACCAGCCTTCCTCGAGCGCGATCCCGAGCGCGCGGAGCTGGTCGCTCATCGGTGGATACACGTTGGCGTCGGACCCCTCGACCTCGATGCCGAGCTCGCGCGCGAGCGCCGCGATGCCGCCCATGAACGTGCCGCAAATGCCGAGGACATGAATGCGCATGTCACCCCTCACGCCGCGCCGATGATCGCCACGGCGATGCCGGCGACGATCCAGTTGACCAGCGCCAGCAATACCAACAGCGCCACCGCGCCCGCGGTCGAAACCTCGAGCGCGCGGCGCAGGATTCGGACCCACACGCACCACTGCCAAATCGCCAGCCCGATCACCGCGAGCGCGACCAGCGCCTGGCCCGAAGTGAGCGTCGGCGGATGCGCAGGGTGCGCGACGAACCGCTCGTACAACTTGTCCAGCGGCAGCAGCAGCGCCAGCGCGTCGGTGACGATGCCAAACACGAGGTACACGGCGGCGAGCGCTGTCGCGGTCTGCATGAATCGCTCGGTCCGGCCGCGTCCGCGCAACAGCAGGAACACCACGCCGACGACCGCAACACCGCCCAGCAGGGCCGCCGCAATCGGGGCCACTCTGGCGCCGTGATACCAGCCGAACAGGACCTGCAACACGCCGCAGCCGATCAGCAGCGCGACCAGCAGCTGCGGCGCGTACGGCATGTCTTCCGGACCGCGCCGGAAGCGGCACAAGTCGGCCAGGCTGGCGAAAAACGCGGGCAAGCTCAAGAGGCGACGCGCGACCGCAACGCCGCAAGCACCCGGCCGCTGACGGCCTCGATCGCGCCCACCCCGTCGACTTCCGTCAGGAGCCCGCGCTGCGCGTAGGAATCGGCGACTGGCGCGGTCTCCCGCGCGTACACCGCGAGGCGCTTGCGCACCGTGTCCGGATTGTCGTCGGCACGGTGTTCCTCTTCGAATCGCAGCTCGCAACGCTTGACGATCGCCGCGTCGGGCACGGTCAACTTCACCACCGCGTCGAGCGGCCGCGCGAGGCGCGCCAGCAGTTCATCGAGTGCGTTCGCCTGGGCCAGATTGCGTGGATAACCATCGAGGATGAACCCCGCTGCCGTGTCGGCCTGGCCGAGCCGCTCTTCGAGCAGCCCGAGCACGATGGCGTCGGAAACCAGTTGCCCGGATTCCATCACGGCCCTGGCCTTCCTGCCCAACGGCGTGCCGGCCTTGACGGCCGCGCGCAGCAGGTCGCCGGTCGAGACATGCGCCGCGTCGAGTTCCACCTTCAGCCGTTTGGCCTGGGTGCCCTTGCCCGATCCTGGTGGGCCGAGCAATACGATGCGCATGGGTCTCGCCTTCATTGCAAATTGACTGACGCCGGGTACGCTAGCGGTTGCGCAACCACTCCGTCAAACTTTTGCGATCGTGCGCGATCGCCGTTTCAGTCGAGTGACATGAACGTGGCGACGCAATCGCGCCATGCAAGTTCACCCACGGCCATCCCTGGCCACTTTAAACCAGCCGCGCACACCGACAAACCCCGCAGACGCGATGCCCCTTTCCCCCGGAAAGTTATTGTACGCGCAGTCCGGCGGCGTCACCGCCGTGATCAACGCCACTGCGGCGGCGGTGATCGAAACCTGTCGCCAGCACCGGATCGGCGCCTTCGCCGCGCGCAACGGCATTCTCGGTGCGCTTCGCGAGGATCTGATCGATACCGGCAAGGATTCGGCGACCGCGATCCGCGCGCTCCGGCACACGCCGGGCGGCGCATTCGGGTCGTGCCGCGTGAAGCTGAAATCGCTGGACGAGGATCGCGCCAGATACGAACGCCTGATCGAGGTGTTCCGCGCGCACGGCATCCGCTGGTTCCTCTACAACGGCGGCAACGATTCCGCCGACACCGCGCTGAAGCTCTCGCGACTCGGCCACGCGATGGGCTACGACATCCGCTGCATCGGCGTCCCCAAGACGGTCGACAACGACCTCGCGGTCACCGACTGCTGCCCCGGATTCGGCTCGGTCGCGAAGTACACCGCGGTCAGCCTGCGCGAGTGCGCTCTCGACGTGATATCGATGATGGACACCTCGACCAAGGTGTTCGTGATGGAGGTGATGGGTCGGCACGCCGGCTGGATCGCGGCCTCGGCAGGGCTCGCCGCGGCGCACCACGACGACGCGCCGCACATCATCCTGTTCCCCGAACTGGAGTTCGAGCAGGAGCGATTTGTCGCGCGCGTGCAGGACACCGTGGAGCGCGTCGGTTACTGCGTGGTCGCGGCCAGCGAAGGCATCCGTTACCCGGACGGCAAGTTCGTCGCCGACGCCCACGCCGGCACCGACGCGTTCGGGCACACCCAGCTCGGCGGCGTCGCTCCCGCGCTGGCCGGCATCGTGCGCGCGAAGCTGCAACTCAAGACCCACTGGGCGCTGCCGGATTACCTGCAACGCTCGGCGCGGCACATCGCCTCGAAGACCGACCTCGACCAGGCCGTCGCGGTCGGCAAGGCCGCGGTTGAACTGGCGCTGGCCGGAGCCAATGCGGTGATGCCCGTGATCCGCCGCGTATCCGACTCGCCGTACCGCTGGAAAATCGAAACCGCGCGACTCGACCAGATCGCCAACCGCGAGAAGAAGCTGCCGAAATCCTTCATCTCGAGGGACGGTTTCCAGATCACTGCCGCTGCACGCCGCTACCTCGCGCCACTGGTCCGCGGCGAGGCGCCACCGCCGTACGGCCGGGACGGCCTGCCGCAATACGTGTTCCTCAAGAACGTCGCAGTCGCGAAAAAACTCCCCAGGTTCACCCTGTAGGAGCCGGCCTGCCGGCGACGGGAGTGTGATCCCGCCCCATGGCTTCGATCGCGCAAACAGGACGAGCAGGCGTATCGCGCCGGCGTCCTCCTACCGGTCCTGGTCTGGTGGCGGCAGGGGCGGCGGCGGCTCGCCTGGCGGCGGAGGCGGAGGGGCAACGCCGGGTACCTGCGCGCCCCTGGAGTACATGCACGCGGCGTAGGCGTTGTTGTACTGCACCTGGATCGCCGGCTGGGCGTATTGTGAATTGCTGCCGCCGACCGCAGCGCCTACGCCGGCGCCCTCGGCGGCACCGATGCCGGCACCCCGGCCGCCGCCGATCGCGCCACCGATCGCGGCGCCGATCGCGGTGCTGATCGCAGCCGCGCCCACCGCCCGGTTGTTGGCCGCGTCCGCCTGCCCGCGCACCTCGCTCGCGGCGTACTGCTTGCACGTGTTCTGGTCGGCCACGAAAGCCTGGAACGGCTCGTTCGGCGCCGGCATCACCGGGATGGTCGGACCCATCGGCGTGGTCGCGCAACCGGCGAGTGTTCCGAGCGCGACCGCAACGACCGCGAAAAGCCCGATTTGCCTGGACATGACGCGTACCCCTCAATGAACCGGAATTTTCTGGAACGCCGTTGCGCAATTCGCGACCTGCGGGTAGTACCCCGCGGGATTGCTGCAGTAGTAGCGGAACTTCGGCGGCGGCGCGAGAACGACCGGCGGTGGCGCCGCGGCCGGAGGGCCGACGACTGGCGGAGGAGCTGGATACACCACCGGAGAGACGACGAGCGGGTAGGGATAAACCGGCTGCGCATAGAAGTACCAGGCGCCGCCTGCCGGCCACCACCAACCCCAACGACCACCAAAATACGCGTGGTGCCAGCGTCCCCCTCGCCACATCGCCTGGTCGTACGCGGAAAAGTGGCCATAGTTGTGCCGGACGAAGACGTGCACACCCGCGGAATAATGAGCGTGGCCCGCGTGGGCGGGCACGCTGGCGGCGCCGCCCGCCAGCACCAACGCACAGCCGACCGCAAAAAAGCGCTTCCACATGGCTTTGCACCCACCCGTTGCCGTAGCCGCAACGCAACTGTCACGCCCGCCGCGCATTCGTCCACCAAATGATCCGTCGTCGCCGCTTTCAGAGCTTCGCTTCGTGCCAAGCGTTCCCGCACCGACGCGCCCGCAGCCGGACGCGATTTTGCCACCGCGACGCGGACGAAAAGTGAACCGCACCCCATCTGGTACGCGCAAAAAAGCCGGCGTCCGCAAGACGCCGGCATTTTTGCGTGACCCGCTCAATGGAACGAAGCGAGCTTGACGTCCTTCATGCCCTCGGCCTGGGCTACGTCGTACATCGCTTGGTTGAGGATCTTGTGGGTCGTGGCGTCCGCCTTCATGCCCAGCTTGGGGTTGGCGTCAATGTCGGCCATGATCTGATTGTGCAGGTCGTGCGAAAGCGTGTGGTCGAGCAAATAGCCGGCCCAGAACGTTCCGTCCGGCGCCGTACCGAGCTTGACCAGTCCCTTGGCAAGCGCGGCGCCGTGCAGGTCAGCCGGCGGCGGCAGCTTGATGCCCTTTTCGGTGGCGCGCTTCAGCGCATCTTGAACCACGAAGGTCGCGCCGTTGAGGAAATTGTCGGTGTTCTGTTTCCCGTACTGCCTGGTGAGCTTGGCCACTTCAGCATCGACCGTTTTCTGTCCGAGCATGGCCACCAGTGCCTTGGAGAAGCTGAAGTCAGAGGTGCCGCCGCCTGCCTTGACCAATGCGGCAGTGGCGGCCAGATCCGGTTGCCCGTGGTAGATGGGGCCCCCGAACCAGTTCATGCCGGCCTGCTGGTTGTGGGCCACCATCGGGGCCATCGAACTGCTCGATTGGGGTGCGGCGGCGAAGGCCGTGACTCCGCATATCAACGTCGCGGCCATGACGGCCGCGGCCAGTGTGGTGCGTTTCATGGAGAATTCTCCTGCGTGTTGCCCGTGACCGGGCGGGATGTGCCGGTTTCCTCCGTCGCCACGGGACGCGCGTGACGGGGAAACCCCTCGGTCGGCCGCAGGTCGTCGAGCAAACGGCGGGCTTGCAGCGAAACCAATCCGGTGAATCGTTCCCCCAATTCGTCGCCGAGCACGGCCAGCGCCGCGCTCTGGCGGATGTATGCCGTCGCGAGTTGCACCACGAGCGGCTGGCGCGTTTCGATCGCGTGCACCCCGTCGAGGCCTTCGAACTCGGCGACCACGGCCCGCGCATCGTCGGCGGCGATGATCAGCCAGCGGCTGGTCTGGCCGGATACGCATGCACAGCGATGGACCGCGCCGCGGCAACCGCCGCATACCGGTTCGCATGCCTGGAGGCACAGCGTCGTGATTTTCACGCCGCGCTCGTCGGCGGCCGCGAGGTCCGCCGCCAGCAGGGCAGCTTCCAGCGGCTCGACCGCGATCAGCAGGCTGTTGCGCGCGCCAGCCACCAGCGCGCGTGCGGTCGCGCGCACCTGCGCCACCGTCTGCAGGGCGTACACCAGCCGCGCTTCCGTCTGCTGCGGCTGGCGCGGCAGCGATGCCTTGGCGGCGGCGAACAGGTCCTGCTGTTCGCGCTGCATGGACTCGAGCAGTTCAGCCGTTGGCGTCGCGACATGGCGCGGGCCGTCGGGCGTATCGAAGCAACGCGCCGCGCCGCGCTCCACCAGCCGCTTCAGGACCGGGTAGATGTTGGCGCGCGGGATGCCGGAGCGTTTCGCGACCTCGTAGCCCGTCAGCGGTCCGGCGGGCGCCAGTGCCAGCCATGCTTTGGCCTCATAGACCGTAAATCCCAGTTTCTGCAGCAGTTCGAGGTTGTCAGGCCGCATCGGAGCGTCTAGTAGTTATGCAGGCAACTACTATAACCCCGATCACGAAGACCGCAAGTGCCTGCGCGGACGCGCGGGCATCGACCGCTCAGCCGAAGAGCTTGCCGAGTTCGGCGTGGGACACGGTGAACGCAAAGCCGTCGAAGCGTTCGGCCGCGAGGCCATCCACGGCCGTCGTGAACCCGGACCACGCGGCGAGTGCCAGCGCGCCGCCGACACTGATGCGGCGTACGCCGAGATCGGCCAGCGCGTCGAACCCGAGCTTCGCGGCGGGCCCCATCAGCACGTTCACGGGCTTCGGCGCCGCTGCCTTGACGACCGCGCGGATCTGTTCGGGCGTCGAAACGCCCGGCGCGTAGAGGCAATCGGCCCCCGCCTGCGCAAACGCCGCGATGCGCCGCACGATCTCGGCCATGTCCGTCTCGCCGTAGAACAGCCCGTCCGCGCGCCCGACCAGCATCACGTCCTCGGCGGTCGCGTCGAGGGCTTCGCGCGCCGCGCGAATGCGCGCGACCGCCGTTTCGAAGTCGTACATCC
>JBOHYX010000070.1:0-9875 GCA_050738115.1 Rhodanobacteraceae bacterium | reverse complement strand
GTTCAGGCCTGAACTGCACGACGTTGTGGTAACCGATGCCGTCGAACACGAGCCGGTTGTAGATGTCGTCGGCGATGATCCAGGTATCCGGGTACTTCACCAGCACGTCGGCGATCGCGGCGATTTCCTCGCGGGTGTACACCATGCCCGTCGGATTCGACGGATTGTTGAACAGGAACACCTTGGGATTCGAGGCGAGCGCCTTGTCGAGCTGCGCTGGCGTCAGCTTGTAACGCTGTTCCGGCGGGCACGCCAGGATCGTCGTGCGCGCGCCAAGGATCTCGGCGACGTCGACGTAGCTGGTCCAGTACGGCGCAGGAAACACGATCTCGTCGCCCTCGTCGAGCAGCGCCTCGCACAGGTTGTACAGCACCTGCTTGGCGCCGATGCCGACGGTGACGTTGTCGCGCGTGTAACCGGGAAGGCCGCTCTTCGCGTAGTGCGCGATGATCGCATCCAGCAGCGCCGGCGCCCCGCGGTTGGTGCCATAACCGCCGCTGTCGTGCGGCATCCACTCGCGCACCGCCGCGTACACGTGATCGCCCGGGAGGAAGTTCGGCACGCCGATCGAGAAGTTGACGACGTCCTTGCCCTCGGCCTTGAGCTGCTTGGCCTTGTCCGCGATCACCATGATCGCACTGGGCTTGGCGCGGCTGGTACGGGTGGCGAGCTTGGGCATGGGATTACCTCGACAGTGACCACATCAAGTCAGGCCGTAATTCTATCACGCGTGCATTATCGGCCCGAAACGCAAGGGCGGGTGCAGGCAGTCTTCGGCGGGCTGCGAAAAAACAACGGTCCGCAAATGAACGCGAAAAACGCGAATAGAGCAAGAACAGGAGGTTGAGCCTTCTTTGCGTTCATTTGCGTTCATTCGCGGACACACGCTCTTCGGAACGCCCATGCCGCCCACGCCGCAAACCAGCATCGATGAGCCTGCCGCGCTCACTGCGCGCGCTTCGGGCCGCCGTTGCGCACGGTTCCCGATGACTGCGGATCAGCGCAAATCAAGCGCCGCGTTCCACTGCTCGACGCGGTCGGCGTGCGCAGCCAGCAGCGGCGCCGCATCGCCTTCGATCGTGATCTTCTCGATCGTGTCGCCCTGGCGGATCGCGTTCACGACGGTCTGGTCGTCGGCCGCGACGACTTCCCCAAAGACGGTGTGCTTGCGGTCCAGCCACGGCGTCGCGACGTGGGTGATGAAGAACTGGCTGCCGTTGGTGCCGGGACCGGCGTTGGCCATCGAAAGTCGGCCGGGCGTGTCATGTTTCAAATCGGCGTGGAACTCGTCCTCGAAACGGTAACCCGGCCCGCCACGACCATCGCCATTGGGACAGCCACCCTGGATCATGAAATCGGCGATCACGCGGTGGAAATTCAATCCATCGTAGTAACCGCGCTGGGCGAGATTCACGAAATTGGCGACCGTCAGCGGCGCCTTGTCCTCGAACAGGCGCAGGTGGATCGGTCCCTGTGGGGTGTCGATGGTCGCGGCAAGGCTCATGCGAATTCCGGTGGCTCGGCGCCGAAGCGGCGCCCGGTCCCGAAGGATAACGCGTCGCCGCTGCGGCAGGCCCGCCCGGGACACGGTCCCGGTTCATGTTGAACGCCGCGAATTCGTTAAAATGGTTGTTTCCTTCTTTGGATTGCAGTCGCGGTCGGGGGACCGTGACGGCCAGTGCGTGCCATGTCCACCCAGCATCTTCGCAACATCGCGATCGTCGCCCACGTCGACCACGGCAAGACCACCCTGGTCGACCAGCTCCTGAAGCAGTCCGGCACGCTGTCGGACCGTGTCGCGGTGCCCGAACGGGTGATGGATTCGAACGACCTCGAGCGCGAGCGCGGCATCACGATCCTGTCCAAGAACACCGCGATCCACTGGACCGACCCGCGCGGCGAGAACTGGCGCATCAACATCGTCGACACGCCGGGACACGCCGACTTCGGCGGCGAAGTCGAGCGGGTGCTGTCGATGGTCGACTCGGTGCTGATCCTGGTCGACGCCCTCGACGGGCCGATGCCACAGACACGCTTCGTGACCCAGAAGGCGTTCCGGATGGGTTTCAAGCCGATCGTGGTCGTGAACAAGGTCGATCGCCCCGGCGCGCGCCCGCACTGGGTGGTCAACCAGACCTTCGACCTGTTCGACCGCCTCGGCGCCAGCGAAGAGCAGCTCGATTTCCCGATCGTGTACGCCTCCGCGCTGCGCGGTTACGCGGGACTCGACGCCAACGTGCAGTCGGGCGACATGACGCCGCTGTTCGAGGCCATCATCAGGCACGTGCCGCCGCCCACGGTCGATCTCGACGGTCCGTTCCAGATGCGCGTGTCTTCGCTCGACTATTCGAGCTACGTCGGCGTGATCGGCGTCGGCCGCATCCAGCGCGGCACGGTGCATCCCAACATGCCCATCACGATCATCGACCACGCGGGCAAGCAACGCTCGAGCAAGATCCTGCAGGTGCTGGGGTTCATGGGGCTCGAGCGCCGCGAGGAAGACGAAGCGCAGGCGGGCGACATCATCGCGGTATCGGGCGCGGGCGAGCTCGGGATCTCCGACACGATCTGCGATCCGTCGCGCGTCGAGGCCCTGCCCGCGCTCACCGTGGACGAACCCACCATCTCGATGACCTTCCAGGTCAACAATTCACCGTTCGCGGGCAACAAGGAGCTGTCGGGTGGCAAGTTCCTGACCAGCCGCCAGCTCCGCGAGCGCCTGACCCGGGAGGCGCTTCACAACGTCGCGCTGCGCGTCGAGGACACGGCCGATCCGGACAAGTTCAAGGTGTCGGGGCGCGGCGAACTGCACCTTTCGATCCTCATCGAAACGATGCGTCGCGAGGGCTACGAGGTTGCCGTTTCGCGCCCGCAGGTGATCGTGCGCGAGATCGGCGGCCTACCGCAGGAACCCTACGAGCAACTGGTCGTCGACCTCGAGGAGTCCTACCAGGGCGGCGTGATGGAAAAACTCGGCACCCGCCGCGCGGAACTGCGCAACATGGAGCCGGACGGCAAGGGCCGCGTGCGCCTCGAATACATGATCCCCGCGCGCGGGCTGATCGGTTTCCAGAGCGAATTTCGCACCCTCACCGCCGGCACGGGGTTGCTGTTCCACGTGTTCGACCACTACGGGCCGAAAACCGAAGGCGTGATCGGCAAGCGCGCCAACGGCGTGATGATTTCCAACGCCACCGGCCCCGCACCGGCCTATGCGTTGTGGGGCCTGCAGGAACGCGGCCGCATGCTGATCGACGCGAACACGCAGATTTACGAGGGCCAACTCGTCGGCATCCACGCCAAGGACAACGACTTGACCGTCAACGCGCTGCGCGCCAAGCACCTCACCAACGTCCGCGCGGCCGGCCACGATGACGCCGTCACCCTGACGCCGTTCGTCAAGCTGTCGCTGGAACAGGCGCTGGAGTTCATCGACAACGATGAACTGGTCGAGGTTACGCCCAAGGCCATCCGCCTGCGCAAGAAGCATCTCACCGAAATCGACCGCAGGCGGGCCGCGCGGAATGCGGCGTGAGGGGTTCGCGCCGCAAGGCGCTACGTCGAATTTGCATTTTGTCATTCCGGGACGGCCTGCGGCTCCACTGCAGGCCGCACCCGACTGCGAAGGCAGGATGCCGGAGCGAACATCGGCGAAGCGGACCGCCGCAGGGCGAGCCGCAGGAGGCGGCGAGTCTATCCAGCTCTGATCCGCGGTACGGTTGCGAACAGCTGGATTCCGGGTTCCGCCCGCAAACAACGCGGGCGGCCCCGGAATGACCACAGGTTTTTTTCGAAGCGCCGGAGGCTGACAGCATGTCCGAACGGGTGCTCGTGTCCTGGAGCGGCGGCAAGGATTGCCTCATGGCGCTCGCGCGCCTGCGCGCCGATCCGCGTTGGAATCCCGTGGCGTTGCTGACCACGATCACGTGCAACTTCGATCGCGTCTCGATGCACGGCATCCGCCGCGACGTACTGCACGCGCAGGCGGCGTCACTCGGGCTGCCCGTGCTCGAATGCAGGATCGATGCGCCATCCAGCAACGAGGCCTACGAAGCCGCGATGGCGCGGGCGCTCGCGGGCGCGCGGGCGCGCTGGCCGGGCCTCGACCATTGCGCGTTCGGCGACCTGTTCCTGGCCGACGTGCGCACGTATCGCGAAACCCAGCTCGCGCGCGCCGGCTGGACCGGCGTGTTTCCGCTGTGGGGGTCCGATACGGCCGTGTTGTCACGCGAATTCGTGGCGCGCGGCCATCGTGCAGTGCTCACGTGCGTGGACACCACCCAGCTCGACGCGCATTTCAGCGGCCGCGAATACGATGCTGCGTTGCTCGATGAATTGGCGCCCGGCGTCGATCCCTGCGGCGAGCACGGCGAGTTCCACACGCTGAGCTACGCCGGCCCGCTGTTCCCGCAGCCGCTGTCGCTGCAACCCGGCGAATCGGTGCTGCGCGACGGGCGTTTCCAGTACACCGATTTCGCTCTCGACTGATCGCCGCGTACTGGCGCGCGGCGACCGCGCTGCGCCCCCTCTCCCCCAACCGGTTCTTCGGGTGGGGGAGAGGCGGCCGCAGGCCGAGCGGCAGCGCTGGGTGAGGGGGACGCGGCATGGCAGCGCGAAAAGGATGGTCCCTCGGCGCACTCGCGTCCAATAACACTGGATGGAACACGGCGGAATGGTATCCCGCGGCGCCCGCCCCCTCACCCAACCCTCTCCCCCGCAGGAGAGCGGCGGGGGAGAGGGCGCAAACCGCTCACCGGCGACAATCGGCCGGAAGGTAGATCGCGCGGATGTCCGGGCTGCTGCACTGCCAGCGCATCCTGGCGGCATTACCCGACGGCGACATCACGACGTGGCCGCCACGGATTGCCGGGCTCGCTTCGCCGCCGTAGGTCACCACCACCTGCCCGCCTGTCACCATGATGCTGGCGACGTAACGGGCGTGGATCGCGTCCGGCCTCGGCAATCCGAGCACGTCATTGCTGTCGGGAAGCGCGCCGCGCCGGCCGATGTATTCGGCCACCAGCGAACGGGTGCGGCCGCTGAACGCGACGCCTTGCGCGACCTGCGTACGCACCGTGTAGCTGGCGTACGCGGGAATCGCGATCGCGACAAGCACCGCCACGAGCGGCAGCACCAGGAAAAAACTCCCGGCGAACACGATCAGTGCGATCGCCCAACCGGGCATCCCGACGCGCGTCGACGAGGGGTATGCAGGCGTCGCGGCCGCCGAAGCGTCAACGAGGGCCGATTGCCCGCCGGCGTCGCGTCGCCACACGTCCAGCCCGCTCCTGCGCACCACGCAGCAGGCCGCCATCAGGTCGTGCAACGCCTGCTTGCGCGGGGTCCAGCCCGCCAGCATGAAGCCGACGCACAGGACAAACGCCGAAACGTACATGCCGAAATAGCGGCTGGTGGCGCGCGCGAAGCCGATGCGCGCACCGTACTCGTCGGTGACCTGCAGGCCCAATGCCAGTTTGCCGACCGTGGCCTGCGCGCGCGATGACTCGCACAGTGCGTAATAAAGCCACACCACGAGAATCCCGAACGGCTGCACGGCGCCATCGAAGAACCGCCCCGGTTCGCCCATATCCTCCCAGGGACCGAGCGCCGTCCACGGCACCAGCAGCCGTCCGCCAAGCGCCATCAGCAGGATCCACTCGATCGCGCTCAGGACAAAGAAGTCGATGAACCACGCCGCGACGCGCCGCCAGAAACCCGCATGCAGCGCCGGTGCCTGCGCATGCGCAGGCAACCGCGCCACGGGCGCCACCACGGTCATGACGAAATCCCGGTCATCCAGACACCATCATGCGCGCGGCATGGGCCGCCGGCGCAATTGCACGGCGCGTCGGCGCCGGCCCTATGGCGTCCGTTCATCCGGCCAGATCGCAACGTGCGGCACGCCGTCCGCGCCGACACGACCGCGGTACATGCCTTCGGTGTTGAACGGCAGCGCGAAGCTGCCGTCGGCGCCCAGCACCAGTGCGCCGCCGCTGCCGCCAAGCCCCGGGATGTCATGGTTGATCACCTGTTCGGCCGCGTCGGCCACGGATTGGTGCAACACCGCCACCCGCATGCACACCGCGTGCGCCGCCGCGCTGCGGATGTAGAACTCGCCCCAGCCGGTGCCCGAAACCGCGCACGCGCGGTTCGCGTAGGTGCCGGCGCCGATCACCGGGGTGTCGCCGATGCGGTTCCAGCGCTTGTTGGTCATGCCGCCGGTCGACGTCGCGGCGGCAAGCCCGCCGTGCACGTCCAGCGCCACGGCGCCGACGGTACCGAAATGGTCCACGTTCTCGCCGCCCGCTTCCTGCTGCAGCGCATCCTGGAGCTGTTGCCAGCGTGCGTCGGTCCGGAAATAGCCGGGTTCGACCAGCACGATGCCCTGCGCGCGCGCGAACGCCTCGGCACCCTCGCCCGCCAGCACCACATGCGGCGAGCGTTCCATCACCGCGCGCGCCAGCGCCGCGGGATTCCGCACGTGGTGGACGCCGGCGATCGCGCCCGCGCGCAGGGTCGCGCCGTCCATCACCGCGGCATCCAGCTCGTTGATCCCCTCGTGGGTGAACACCGCGCCGCGGCCCGCATTGAAATACGGCGCATCCTCGAGCACGGTCACGGCGGCCACAGCCGCATCCAGCGCCGAGGCACCGGATGCGAGCAGCGCGTGGCCGGCCCGCAGCGCCTGCGCGAGCGCGTCGCGCACCGCGCGCTCGGCGTCCGCATCCAGGTCGCGGCGGATCAAGCCCGCGCCGCCGTGCACCAGCAGCACGGGCGGCGGGCTGCGCAGGTCAGCGCCCTGCATCGACATCGCTCGCGTCCTCGGGCGATGCCTCTGGCGCCGGCAGTGCCGCGTCCGGGGGCTGTGCCGCCGGGAAATGCGCCGTGGCGGCGGTGCCCTTGCCCAGCGCGCTTTCCAGCGTGACCTGCCAGCCATACCGATCGGAAATCCGCCGCACGATCGCAAGCCCGATGCCGTGGCCGGTGCCGCCGGTGCGGCTGCCGCGATAGAACGGCTGGAAGGCGCGTTCGAGGTCTTCCTCGCCCATGCCGCTGCCGGTGTCGATCACGCGAACCTTGTCCGTTTCCACCTCGACGGTGACGCTGCCGCGCTCGGTGTACAGGCAGGCGTTGCGGATCAGGTTGCCGACCATCACCGCGAACACCCGCGGCGGCGCGTGCAGCGCGAAGCGCGCGCGCTCGATCATCACGAGCTGCACCGGCTTGCCCGCCAGCAGCTCGCGGTAGCGCGCGACCTCGGCGCCGACCACGTCGTTGGCGAGGAAATCCTCTTCGCGCAGCCCCGTGCCGGACTCGCGTGCCAGCACCAGGAAGGTTTCGATCAGCGCCTCCATCTCGCGCACCGAGCGGCGGATCCGCGCCAGCGAGCGCTGCGCGAACGGACTCATGTCCTCGTCGCCCAGAACGTCGACGGCAACCTTCATCACCGTCAGCGGCGTGCGCAGCTCATGGCTGGCGTCACGCGTGAAGTTGCGCTCGCGCTCGACGAACGCGTCGAGCCGCTCGGCGAAGTTGTGCAGCGCCTCGACCAGCACCTCCACGTCGCTGTCGGTCGCCGCCGGCAGGCGCTCGGGCGCCAGTGCGGCGGGATCGGGGTGGTCCGGATTCCATTCGCGGACCACGTCCGCCAGGGCGATCAGCGGCACCAGCGCCCGCCGCGACGCGCGATAGGCCAGGAAGGTCGCGAAGTAGATGAGCATCACCACCAGCACGACCGGAATCAGGCCGAACGCCATCACCACGTTGTTCGGCCGATCGTTGTTGAACTCCAGGAACAGGCGGCCGTATGGCGAATCCGACACCAGCACGGTGCCGGGTATGCCGTCGGGCTGGGTGATCTGGTGGTAACCAGGCGCAAGCCGCGCCAGCCGCGGCGGGACCGCTTGGGAAACCACACCGGGCGCCTCGAGGAAGCCCCGTATCAGCCAGGTATCCGGCAGCGGCGTCGCCGGATCACGCGCCAGTTGGCGCATCAGGTATGCCTGTTCGCGATCGAGCTCTTGGCGCGCGATGGCCTGGCGGCTGGAACTGGCGACGGCGTACACGCCCAGCGCGATGAGCACGCTGATTCCCGCTACCCACAGCGAGAACATCACCCAGAAACGGTGGCCGATGCCGGTGTACCTGGCCATGCGCGAAACCTACACTCCGATGCCATTGCCGGCCCGGATTGTGGTCGGTGCGAGGCGCGTGGCGCAACCCGCGGACTTCAGCGCTCGGCCACGGAGGCGCCGGTTTCCGCATCCAGATCCGCGACGCGATAGCCGGCGCTGTGGATGGTGTGGACCAGCGGGCGCGCGTAGGGCTTGTCGACCACCCGGCGCAGGTTGTACAGATGCGAGCGCAGCGTGTCGGAATCGGGCAGCGTGTCGCCCCAGATTTCACGCTCGATGTCGTGGCGCGAAACCACCCGCGGCGATTCACGCATCAGGATCGTGAGCAGCTTCAGGCCGATCGGCGAGACCTGCAGTTCCTCGCTGCCGCGCTTGATCCGCAAGGTCGCGGTATCCAGGGTCAGGTCGCCGACCTGGTACACCTCGCTCGACACCTGCCGGCGCTCGCGCCGGATCAGCGCGCGGACGCGCGCCTCGAGCTCGCGTGGCTCGAACGGCTTCACCAGGTAATCGTCGGCGCCGGCGTCCAGGCCGACCAGCTTGTCTTCCAGGGTGTCGCGCGCTGTGAGCATCAGCACCGGCGTCGCCTTCTTGGCTTCGCCGCGCAGCTTGCGGCAGACGTCCAGCCCGTCCATGCCCGGCAGCATCAGATCCAGCACGATCACGTCGTAGCTGTTGGACACGGCGAGATGCAGGCCGCTGACGCCGTCACCGGCGAAATCGACCGTGTACCCGCGCCGCTCGAGGAATTCGCCCACCATCTCGGCGATGTCAGCGTTGTCCTCGACGAGCAGCACCAGCCCCGTCTGCTTTTCGCGCTCGGCTTCGGCCATGTCCAACTTTTCCGCTGCCATCCTGTCCCGGCACGTCGGGACGCAGGCGCCAATGTGCGTTCGCGCGGGTGACAACGGCGTGAATGGTCGCGGCGGGCGCGCGGGGCGTCAACGATCGCGGCGCGGGACACTGACCTTGCCCTTGACGCCGCTGTGATGGATGTCGCCACTGCCAACGCTGCCCACGCTGAAATCGCCACCGACGCCGTCCGCGCCGAAATCGCCCGAAGCCACGCGGTCGGCATGCACGTTGCCGCCGGCATTGGCGATGCTGACGTCACCGGACGCGACCGAGCCGACGGTTACGTCGTGGGTGACGTTGCGGACGATCAGGTCGCCCGAGCTGATGCTGTCGACCTTGAGGCTGCCGCCGACGCCCGTCACCTTGATGTCGCCCGAGCCGATCGAACCCATCGACAAATCGCGCTTGATGTTGGCAAGCGTGAGGTCGCCCGAATTGACGGCGCCGATGCGTGCGTCGCCGTGCACACCGTCGACACCGACGTCGCCCGAACCGAGCCTGGACAAATCGAAGCTGCCCACGTTGCGGGCCTTGACGTCGCCCGATCCCATCTCGAGCGCGAATTCGCCGGCCACGCCGTTGACCTCGAGATCACCCGAACCCAACGTCGCGTCCAACGCGGCGAGGCTGCTTGCGTGCGTGTCTCCCGAACCCTGCTTGAGCTTGATGGCAAGCGTCTGCGGCACGCGCACGTCGAGCTTGAGGTAGGCGTACGAGCTGTGAAACAGCGACATGACCATGCGGTGATTGCCGTCGTGCGCGACCACGCTGGCGGTGTCGCCGTGTCGGCCGGTTTCGACCTTGATGTCCTGCAGCCACTTTTCATCCGACGCGCACGCGGTGCCGTGCACCGTGATTTTCGACAGGCCGGGCTGCCCCTGGATC
>JBOHYX010000069.1:0-10024 GCA_050738115.1 Rhodanobacteraceae bacterium | reverse complement strand
CCTCGAGGGCGCGTGGTCGCGCGACGGCCTCGCGGATCTGACGCTGACCGATTATCGCGGCGACCTGGAGCGCTGCGCCACGTGGCTGGCCACACATGCGCATGGCCTGATCGTGGCGACGCGCGCTGACCTGTTCGATTACCTGGCCGCGCGCAACAAGGCCGGCATCGGCGCGCGCACCAACGCGCGCGAGCTCACCGCGCTGCGCCGTTTCTACGCTGAGCAGGTGCGCCGCAACCCCGGTTTCGAAGACCCCACCCTGCTGCTCGATGCGCCCAAGCTTCCGCGCACCCTGCCCAAGGCGCTGGCCGAACGCGAGATCGAAGCCCTGCTCGTCGCGCCGGATGTCGCAACCCCGCTTGGGCTGCGCGACCGCTCGATGCTGGAACTCATGTATGCCTGCGGCCTGCGCGTCAGCGAACTCGTCACATTGCCTCTCGCGGGCCTGAATCTGCGCCAGGGCGTGCTGCGCGTCACCGGCAAGGGCGGCAAGGAACGCCTGGTGCCAATCGGCGAAACCTGCGTGGACTGGCTGGACCGCTATCTGCACGAAGCGCGGCCCGCGCTCGCCAAGGGTCGCGAGGTGCGCGCACTGTTCCTGTCCAATCGCGCCGCCGGCATGACCCGGCAGATGGCGTGGACGATCGTGAAGAAGCACGCGCTCGCGGCCGGCATCGCCGCCAAACGCATTTCGCCGCACGTGCTCAGGCACTCCTTCGCGACGCATCTCCTGAACCACGGCGCCGATCTCCGCGCCCTGCAGATGCTGCTGGGCCACAGCAACCTCTCGACCACGCAGATCTACACGCTGGTCGCGCGCGAGGGATTGAAGCGGCTGCACTCGCAGCATCATCCGCGGGCGTAACCCGGCGACCTTCCCCTGCCGCCGCGCGCGTGAGCGGCCTCCAGTCGACCGTGCGATTCGTCCTCGTTCCGGGCGGCGGCACGCCAAATCAGCGGTTGGCCGTGGTTTTGGATTATCCGCATGGCCGTTACGGCTTTCTCCATTCTGTCAGACAATTATTGAGATAATCCGTTTTCAACAAAACGCCAATCGGGTAATTCCACGGGACTGCTTCTACTGCTGCCACAGACGCAGCACGTAAATCCATTGACTTGCGTGCAACTGCGATCTACCTTGGCGAGCGGCGTTGGGCAAAGTAATCGGCGCCTTTCACCGTTTTCTTTGAGGAACGCCGTCACCTCGTGCCACCGTGCACATGCAGTGGGGGGTTCCATGACTACTTTCCGGACAGCTTCCGTTCGTCGCCGGCGCTTGCCGGCATTCGTGCTCGCTGCGTTGTTCCTGTCACCGGCGCTCGCCGCCGCGCAGGTCTCCGTACCGATCCCGTTTGCGTTCGGCCATCCGCCGCATGTACCGCTCCTCAGGCCGCTGCCGCACCCGGTCGGCCATCCACTCGCAACGCCGCTGCAGAACTCCGTGCAGGAGGGCGCCGGCAGACGTCCAGGCGGCGCGGCCACCGGTACGTGGACGCCGCTCGTCCACCAGCACGATTTCTTCGACGGTGCGGCCAATCCCGTCCTGCTGACCGACGGCACCGTGCTCGTACAGGACGCGGGGTTCAACGACTGGTACCGCCTCACCCCGGACAACAACGGCAGCTACGTCGACGGCACATGGACGCAAATCGCCGACGCGCCCTACAACCCGCTCTACCATTCCACGGCGGTGTTGCCCGATGGCCGGATGATCATCGAAGGCGGCGAGTACCTGTGTACACCAGCAGTGTGCAACCCGGTGTGGACCAATCTCGGCGCCATCTACGATCCATTGACCAACACCTGGAGGTCGATTGCCCCGCCGGCGGGCTGGACCACGATCGGCGATGCGCAAAGCGTCGTGCTTGCCGACGGCACCTACATGCAGGCCAATTGCTGTACCGACCAATCGGCGTTGTTCAACCCGCAGACGTTGACCTGGACCCCGACTGGCGCAGGCAAGTTCGATCCGAACGATGAAGAGGGCTGGACCCTGCTGCGCAGTGGCGAGGTGCTGGCCGTGGACGCGTATGTGCCGATCCCGCCGTTCCCGTACATGCCGAACGGCACGAACTCGGAGCTTTACGATCCGTCGACCGGCATCTGGTCGAGCGCGGGCAGCACGGTCGTGCAGCTGTGGGACTCCGCGGCAGCGTGTGGCGGCGAGAGCGCCGCAACCTTCGAACTCGGGCCTGGCGTGCTCCGGCCGGACGGCACCGTGTTCTACGCCGGGGCGAACTCGTGCGGCGCGGGCAACACCGCGATCTATGACAGTTATCGCGGCAGGTGGCGCGCCGGTCCGCCGTTCCCGGACGGAAACGACGTCGCCGACGGGCCCGCGGCGCTCGAGCCCGCCAACGGCAAGGTGCTGATCATGGCGAGCCCCGGATTCGGCCAAACTCCGTCGACGTTCTTCGAATGGGATGGCCATCGTCTGACCGCGGTACCCGGCACGCCAAACGCGCCGGAGGACTCTTCGTTTTTCGGCAACATGCTGGTGCTGCCCACCGGGCAAATCCTGCTGACGGATTTCTCGAACGATATCGAGATTTACACCCCGGTCGGCAAGCCCAAGCCGAAGTGGGAGCCCGTGGTGATGTCGACACCGCGCGTGCTCGCCCCCGGCCAGTCCTACGAGCTGTCGGGCATCCGCCTCAGTGGCATGTCACAGGGTGCGGCGTACGGGGACGACGACCAGAGCTCGACCAACTTCCCGCTGGTGCGCATCACCAACCTGCGGACGGGGCACGTCTTTTACAGCCAGACCTCCGATTTCAGGGTAGCCGTCGACTCGGACCAGATCTCCTCGACGCGCTTCGAGGTGCCTGCCGATCAGGAGCCAGGCCCGAGCCAGCTGCAAGTGGTCGCCGACGGAATCGCGTCGAGGCCCGTCACCGTGTTCATTGCCGGCGGCGGGAATCACTGACCGCCGCGGACGGCTGCCGACGAGCGAAGCATCGGGCGTTCGACGCTTCGCTCGCCGGCGGATCGGCCGTCGATCACGCGTATTTCCCCGCGCTCCACGGGGCTCGATACGGACGCGCAATGCGCGAACCGCTATCATTTCGTTTTCCACTGGAGCCGCGAGATGGCCGAGCAGAACTATCCGGAGTGGGTCTGGCACAACGGCGCGATCGTGCCCTGGAAGGACGCCACGGTGCACGTGATGTCGCACGGCCTGCAATACGGTTCGGCCATATTCGAGGGCATCCGCTGCTACAAGACGCCGAAGGGCGGAGCAATCTTCCGACTCGCCGCGCACGTCAAGCGACTGTACAACTCGGCGCGCATCTACGACATGCCGATGCCGTACACGATCGCGGAAACGACCGCCGCGTGCCACCAGATCCTGAAGCGCAACGGCTTTGACCAGGCCTACATCCGGCCGTGTGCTTATCGTGGTCTTGGCGGCTTCGGCATCTCGGCGGAATCGCCGGTCAGCATGACGATCGCCGGCTGGCCGATGGGTCCCTACCTTGGTCCGGAAGCGCTCAAACACGGCATCACGGCCTGCGTATCGAGCTGGCAACGGTTCGCGCCCAATACCATCCCTGCGGGTGCGAAGGCCGCCGGCAACTACCTGTCGGGCCAACTGATCGCGCGCGAGGCGCGCAAGCGCGGCTTCGGCGAAGGCATCGCGCTCGCGTCGACCGGGCTGTTGAGCGAAGGCGCCGGCGAAAACGTGTTCCTCGTCATCGACGGCGCACTGCACACCGCGCCCATCAGCGCCGCGCTGCTGAACGGCATCACGCGCGATACCATCATGACGCTTGCCCGCGACAACGGCATTCCGGTGGTGGAGTGCGACCTGCCGCGCGAATACCTCTACCTTGCCGACGAAATCTTCATGTGCGGCACCGCCGCCGAGGTCACGCCGATCCGCGCGATCGACGACAAGCAGGTTGGCAACGGTGATGCCGGGCCGGTGACGCACCGGATCCAGGACCTTTTCTTCGGGCTGTTCGACGGTCGTACCGAAGACAAGTGGGGCTGGCTGGAAATGCTGTAATGCAATGAGTTGCGATCGCGCTCGGCCTGCGGCCGCCTCTCCCCAAACCAAAAGCCGTTTGGGGGAGAGGGAGAAAAGCGGCTCCCGTCTCCCGATTCCCAAATCTCAAATCTCAAATCCCTAATTCCGAATCCCGAATCCCGAATCCCGGCTTTCAATGAACCCCTCGCCCAACCTGTTCCTGATCGGACCGATGGGCGCCGGCAAATCCAGCCTCGGTCGCCGCCTCGCCGAACGCCTCGGCATGCCGTGCGTCGATCTCGACGCCGCCATCGAGGAACGTACCGGCGCAAGCATCGCAACGATCTTCGAAGCCGAAGGCGAACCCGGCTTCCGTCGCCGCGAGTCGGAGATGCTGGCGGAACTTGCGATGCGCGATGGCATCGTGCTTGCCACGGGAGGGGGCGCGGTGCTGGCGTCCGAGAACCGTGCGCTGCTGCGCACGCACGGCTTCGTACTGTGGCTGGACATCGGCATCGAGCAGCAGCTTTCCCGGCTTGCGCGCGACCGCGAGCGGCCACTGCTGGACGCGCCCGACCACCGCGAGCGTCTCACGCGGCTCGCGCGTGCACGCAATCCGATCTACCGCGAGCTCGCGGATCTCGCGGTGCCGAGCTTCGGCGAGTCGTGCGAACATGCGGCCGTGCGCATCACCGATCTGCTCGAGAAGCAGTGGCAGCGCAAGACGGCAACCAGTACGCCATGACCACGACCCTCGAAGTCGTCCTGGGCGCGCGCCATTATCCGATCCGGATCGGGCACGGCCTGCTGGACAGCGCTGCGACCTGGGCGGACGCGATCCACGGGCGCCACGTGCTGATCGTCGCGGATGCGAACGTCGCGCCGTTGTACGCCGATGGGCTGGCGGCCTCGCTCGCCCGTCATGATTCGGTGCTGCGCATCGACACGCTGGTCCTGCCTGCCGGCGAGGCCCACAAGAACCTCGCTGCCGCCGCGCGCGTATTCGACGCGCTGGCGAAGCTTGGCGCGACGCGCGACGCGTGCATCGTGGCGCTGGGCGGCGGGGTCGTCGGCGACATCGCGGGCTTCTCGGCAGCCTGCTGGATGCGCGGGATCGACTTCGTCCAGGTCCCGACCACCCTGCTCGCGATGGTGGATGCGTCGGTCGGCGGCAAGACCGGCGTCGATCATCCGGCGGGCAAGAACCTGATCGGCGCGTTCCACCAGCCGCGCGCGGTGATCGCCGACCTCGCGGCCCTGGCCACGCTCCCCGACCGCGAGCTGCGTGCGGGCCTTGCCGAAGTCGTCAAGACCGCGTGCATCGGTGATGCCGGCTTCTTCGCGTGGCTGGAAGCGCACGCGCACGCCCTGCTCGCGCGCGACGAGGCAGCGTTGACCCGCGCCGTCGCTACGTGCTGCCGCTTCAAGGCGGGCGTCGTCGAACGCGACGAACGCGAGGCCGGCGAGCGCGCGCTGCTCAATTTCGGCCACACTTTCGGCCACGCGCTGGAAGCCGAGACGGGATACACGACGCTGCTGCACGGCGAGGCGGTCGCGATCGGGATGCTGCTGGCGGCCGGTTTGTCGACACGGCTCGGAATGGCCGATGCGGGCGACCGCGAACGGCTGCAAGCGTTGCTGGCACGCATCGGGCTTCCGACATCCCCGCCGGCCGGCCTCGCAGCCGACGCATTGCTGGCGCGCATGCGCCTGGACAAGAAGAACCGTGCCGGCGCGCTGCGCCTGATCCTGTGGCGCGGAATCGGGCGCGCGGAAATCGTCGACGGCGTCGACCCTGATGTGGTGCGCACCATGCTCGCGCCGTAGGAGCGCGCCCCGCGCGCGACCGGACCACGTCGCGAATGACGCCCCGGTCGCCGGCAAAGAAGGAGCAGGCGCTGCGCGCCGGCCGGGTCCTACAAAAGCCGCGTACTAGCGCGCTCTGCGCACGAGAACGGCGACTCGCGCGACTCACGTACAATCGACGGATGCATTTGTACATGCAAACCCCGCCCGGTTCCGCCGCGCCGCGCTACTGCCGCATCGCGCTGGAGCAGGATCTGCTCGGCGGCTGGACGCTGTACCGCGAATCGGGTACCGAGGGTGGCCGCGCGACCCTGAAGCGCGAGGTGTATCTGGACCGCGACGCCGCGCTGGCCGCGTTCGAGCACGCCCGCGACGCACAACTCAAGCGCGGCTTCAAGGTGATGATCACCCAGGGCTTCGAATACCCGCATGGTTGAAGCGTCGAACCGCGGCAACCGGTTCCTGCGGGCGCTGCGGCGTGAACCCGTCGAGGCCACGCCGGTGTGGATCATGCGCCAGGCGGGGCGCTATCTTCCCGAGTATCGTGCCGTGCGGGAGCGCGCCGGCAGCTTCATGGCGCTCGCGCAGACTCCGGAGCTCGCCTGCGAAGTCATGCTGCAGCCGATCGAGCGCTTCGAGCTCGACGCGGCGATCCTGTTTTCGGACATCCTCACGATCCCCGCTGCGATGGGACTCGGTCTCGGGTTCGTCGAAGGCGAAGGTCCGACGTTCGAACGCCCCGTCCGCAGCCAGGCCGATATCGCGAAATTGGGTGTACCCGATCCGGAGCAATCGCTGCGTTACGTGATGGATGCCGTGCGCCTGGGCCGGCGCGAACTCGCCGGCCGGGTGCCACTGATCGGCTTCGCCGGCAGCCCATGGACGCTCGCGTGTTACATGATCGAGGGGCGCGGATCGCGCGATTTCGCACGCGTCAAGGCCTTCGCACTGGACGAGCCGGCCGCAATGCACGCGCTGCTGGACGTGAACGCGCGCGCGGTCGCGGCGTATCTCGCGGCGCAGGCCGCGGCGGGCGCGCAGGCGCTGATGGTGTTCGACAGTTGGGGCGGCATGCTGGCGCCGGCGATGTTCCTCGAGTTTTCGCAGCGCTACCTCGCGCAGATCGCGGCGCTGCTGCGCAGCGATTCCCACGCGCGCGAGGTGCCGCTGATCGTGTTCTCCAAGGGCGCCAACGCCAGTCTCGAAGCGCTGGCCGATACCGGCTGTGCCGCGTTGGGCGTCGATTGGACCATCACCCTGGACGCGGCCCGCCGCCGCGTCGGCGATCGCGTCGCGCTGCAGGGCAACCTCGATCCTGCCACGCTGTTGGCTGCGCCCGCGGTCATCCGCCGCGAAGTCGCGCGGGTCAAGGCGGATTTCGGCCCGTATCCGGGCCACGTGTTCAACCTCGGCCACGGCATCACGCCGGACGTCGATCCCGAACACGTCGCGGTGCTGGTCGATGCGGTGCACAGTGTTTGATCGTCATTCCGGGGCCGTCGCCGGCTTCAACGGCGACGGAACCCGGAATCCATGCTTTCATCGGGCCTGCGACAAGAGCGTGGATTCCGGGTTCCGCCCGCGCTATGCGCGGGCGGCCACGGAATGACGAGTCAATAATTGAGTTTCCGCGATAATCAGCGTCATGACCACACGTTTCCTCACCGGCATCACCACCACCGGCACGCCCCACCTCGGCAATTACGTCGGCGCGATCCGGCCTGCGATCGCCGCCAGCCGGCGCGGCGACACGGACGCCTTCTTTTTCCTCGCCGACTACCACGCCCTGGTCAAGTGCGACGACCCCGCGCGGGTCGCGCGCTCGCGGCTCGAGATCGCGGCAACGTGGCTCGCCTGCGGCCTCGATCCCGAACGCGTGACCTTCTACCGGCAGTCGGACATCCCGGAAATCCCGGAACTCACGTGGATGCTCACCTGCGTGACCGCCAAGGGCCTGCTGAACCGCGCGCACGCGTACAAGGCCGCGGTCGACCAGAACACGGGCAGGGGCGAGGATGCCGACGCCGCGATCACCGCGGGCCTGTACATGTACCCGGTGCTGATGGCAGCCGACATCCTGATCTTCAACGCCAACAAGGTGCCGGTCGGCCGCGATCAGGTGCAGCACATCGAGATGGCGCGCGACATCGGCCAGCGTTTCACCCACCTGTACGGCGCGGCGTGGCGCGCGGCCGGGGGCGAGGCCGAACCGTTCGTGCTGCCCGAGGCCGCGATCGAGGAAAGCGTCGCCACCCTGCCCGGCCTCGACGGCCGCAAGATGTCGAAGAGCTACGACAACACGGTGCCGCTGTTCGAAGGCGGCGCCAAGGCGATGCGCGAGGCGATCGCGCGGATCGTGACCGACTCGCACGAACCGGGCGAGCCAAAGGATCCGGATTCGTCCACCCTCTTCGCGATTTTCCGCGCCTTCGCGAGCGATGCCGAAGGCACGGCGTTCCGGCACGAACTCGAAGCCGGCCTGGGCTGGGGCGATGCCAAGCAGATCCTGTGCCGCCGCATCGAGCAGGAACTCGCGCCGCTGCGCGAGCGCTACGACGCGCTGATCGCGCACCCGGACGACATCGAGGACGTGCTGCGCGACGGCGCGGAGAAGGCGCGCACGATCGCGCGGCCCCGGCTCGACACCATGCGGCGCGCGGTCGGCCTCGGACCGCTGGCCGCACCCGCGCGCAAAGGTGCCACGCGAGGCAGGTCCGAAAGACGCGCGCGCATCGTGAGCTTCCGCGACGCCGAGGGCTTCCGGTTTCGCCTGGTCGGGGCCGACGGCGAGGAGCTGCTGCTGTCGCGCGCGTTCGCCGACCCACGCAGCGCCGGCCAGGCGTCGCGCACGCTGTCGAGGGGGGCATCCGGGCAGACGCTCGCGCCGGTGGACGGCTCGCACTTCGCCTTCGCGCGGGAAGGTGAGACGCTGGCCGCGAGCGCGGCATTCCCGGACACCGCCGCACGCGATGCAGCCCTGCAACGCGCGCGGGCCGCGCTGGATTCCCTGCAGAAGGGCGGCGACTGACGATGGCGCGCTATCTCGGCCTGCTCATGATCGCGCCGTGCCTCGCGGTGCTGGGCTGGTTGTACTGGCTCTACGTGCGGCGCCTCGCCGCGAACGGCGTGCGGGCGCGTTTCGATGCCGGGGTACTGGTGGTCGCGACAGCGGCCGCGGCGATCGGCTCGGCCAGCGCCTACCAGCTCGCGCTGGACCACGCGGGCCCGATCTGGAAACAGGTCGCGGCGCCCGTCGGCGCTTACCTCTGCTTCAATGCCGTGCTGTTCGCGGGCCTCCTGCGGCATTGGGCGAGCGCGGGGCCGGGACGCAGTGCGCGGCCGACGCCCGTCAACCGCGGCGCCAGCGCCACCGGCCCGGTCGTGTCCTTGTCGGTCGGCTCTGCGGCCACCGGTGCGGATGGTTCCGGCTCACCCGACCAACCGGCCGCGCGCACGCGCGCGCCCGCACGGCACATGGACGCGTCACCGCCGTTGTAGGAGCCAGCCTGCCGGCGACCGATGTTGCGTCCTCGTTGAACCCGGTCGCGCGCGAGGCGCGCTCCTACAGAACCGGACGCAGGAGCCGGCCTCGTCGGCGCGGCGGTTGCGCCCCTCCAGCATTTCCGGTCATCAGCCGTTTGTGCAATAGTGCCGCCCATTCGGCCTCGACGGAGTGCGTCATGAAAGACACTCGAGAGGCGGTCGACGTACACGAAAGCCAGCGCGGAAGCGAGGGACGAGACGCGCCGGACTCGATGGCGCGCCGCAAAATGCTGATTGGCGGCGCGATCGCCGGCGCGGCCCTGGCGTTGGGCTGTCCCGGTGCGTTCGCCGCGAGTGCCGACGAGGAGATCCGGATCGGCTGGATCAGCCCGCAATCCGGGAAGCTCGCGCTGCTGGCCAACCAGGATCCATACATCCTGCAGTTGGCGCGCAAGGCCGTGGCCAAAGGCATCACCGTTCGCGACAAGCGCTATCGCGTGACGTTCCTCGAACGCGACAGCCAGTCCAGCCCTTCCCGGGCGAGCCAGCTTGCAACCGAACTCATCACCCAGCACCGCATCCACCTGATGCTGGTGCAGCCGACGCCGGAAACGGTCAACCCGGTTTCGGACGCGTGTCAGGCCGCCGGGGTACCGAGCGTGGCGACCGCGACGCCGCTGGAATCATTTTTCTTCGGGCGTGGCGGCAAGCTCGGGGAACCGTCGCCATTCAAATGGAGTTTTGACTTCTTCTCCGACGCGAAAT
>JBOHYX010000068.1:0-10027 GCA_050738115.1 Rhodanobacteraceae bacterium | reverse complement strand
ATTCTGGAACGGGATGTTGAGCGGGAAGTGCCGGCGGCCGATCTCGAGGCCCTCGGTGTCGCGCGGGATCAGTGCCAAGGTGATGCCGAGATCGTCCTTGGCGCCCAGCAGGTGATCCGGGTCGTACATCCGGAACGCCAGGCCCACCAGCGTCGCGACCGGCGCCAGCGTGATGTAGCGCTTGTCGAACGTGAGGCGGATGCCAAGCGTCTGTGCGCCGTCGACGCTGCGCTTGCACACGATGCCGTAGTCCGGAATTGACGTCGCGTCGGAGCCCGCGTAAGGGCCGGTCAGCGCGAAGCACGGCACTTCGCGACCGTCGGCGAGGCGCGGCAGGTAATGGTTCTTCTGTTCCTCGCTGCCGTAGTGCAGCAGGAGTTCGGCCGGCCCCAGCGAATTCGGCACCGCCACCAGCGACGACAGCGTCGCCGACACGCTCGCGAGTTTCTGCAGCACCATCGAATGCGCGGTCGCGGAAAATTCCATGCCGCCATAGCGCTTCGGGATGATCATCCCGAAGAAGCCCTCGCGCTTGATGAATTCCCACACCTCGGGCGGCAGGTCGGCGATCTCATGGGTGATGTGCCAGTCATCGATCATCGCGCACAGCTTTTCGCACGGACCGTCGAGGAACGCCTGTTCCTCGGCCGTCAATTGCGGGCGCGGTTCCGACAGCAACTGCGACCAGTCGGGCTTGCCGGAAAACAGCTCGCCCTCGAAGCCGACCGTGCCGGCGTCCAGCGCCACCTGCTCGGTTTCGGAAAGCTGCGGCAGCACGCGGCGGAAGAACGCCAGCAGCCGCGCCGACAGCAGCCTGCGCCGCAACGGCACGACGTTGAGCGGCAGCGCGAACACGATCACGAAAATCCCGAGCATCACCCACATCGGGATGTGCGCGGCGAACCCGAAGCCGACCGCGAGGATCGTCGCGATCGTCGCGAGCGACCATTGCCAGAGGCGGATGCGGAAGTATGCCGAAGCCGCACCGATGATGACGACGCAGACCAGGGTGATGATGGTGCTCATGATGATCCTCGCAGGCCGGCGGCGCGCGCGCGTTCCGGTTTGGCGGAAGCCGGGTTGAGTGTGACCAGGAAGGGTTCGATCGCGGCCGTGAAGGCGGCGTTGTCGTCGCCCGCGAGCGTATGCGTCGCGTGGACGACGCTGATGTGTCGCGCGTGCGGAACGGCCCGCATGAATTCCGCGATCGTCGCGTCGGACACGACGTCGCTGCGTCCGCCCGAAACCAGCAACACGGGCACGTCGACGTTGCTTGCGGCGTTCAGCAGGCGCTGCTGGTGGCGCTCGGCCTCATGCGCAACCGTATCCAGCAACGCGGGGTCCCAGTGCCAGCGCAGGCGACCGTCATCGCCGCGCCGCAGCAACTGCGCAAGCTCGTCGCGGCGCTTGAGCCGGCGTCGCTGCGGCAGGTAGGCCGCCACCGCGCCGGCCGCCTCGGCGAGTGAAGCAAAACCGTCGGGATGCGCGCGCATGAAGCCAAGCATCCGCGAGGCACCCGCAGTCTCCCAGCGCGGCGTGATGTCGACCAGGACCAGCGCGCGGAACGGATCGGGCCGGACCTCGCCGGCGATCGCCAATCCCAGCAATCCACCCATCGACGCGCCAATGAGTACCGGCGGCGCATCCAGCGAGCGCGCGACCGCAAGCAGGTCGTCCACGAACTGGTCCAGTCGATAGGCGCCGTCCGGCAAGCGGTCGCTGTCACCATGGCCGCGCGCGTCGAAGGTGACCGCACGCCAGCCGAGCGCGGCCAGCGTTTCGGCCGCCCGGGTCCAGGCGCGCCGGCTCTGCCCGAAGCCGTGGGCGAACAGCAGCGGCGGCGCCGTGGCCGGGCCGCGCGTCGCGAGCGCAAGGTTGAGGCCGTCGCGCGTGGTGATGCGGCTCAACACGCAGCGCGGATTCGCGGGTCGCATTTCCATACGGAAAAGTATGGATTTGCGTCGACCCCCTGTCAATACGCTACAGTATGGTCATGTCTGTGCGTCCTGCCATCGGTCATCGCGACGAACCCGCGCATGGCGGGCGCGCGCACGCGCGTCTTTCGGCGGCCGACTGGGAACGCGGCGCGCTGGAAATGATTGCCGAGCAGGGCGTAGATGCGCTGGCGGTGGAGGCGCTGGCACGACGGCTGGGCGTCACCAAGGGCAGCTTTTACTGGCACTTCAGGAACCGCGAGGCACTGTTGCAGGCGGCACTCGGGCGTTGGGAAGCCGCCGACGACCGCGAACTGCAACAGCATCTCGGCGCCGCGGGCGAGCGACCGCGCGAACGCCTGCGCGCGCTGTTCCGCTGGGTGTCCGGCGAAATGCAGGCGCACCGGATTTATGCGGCGCTGCTGCAGGCGCTGGACCACCCGCTGGTGAAGCCCATGATGACGCGCGTGTCGCAGCGCCGCATGGACCTGCTGGTGCTGGCGTTCCGGCAGGCCGGTCTCGACCACGATGCGGCGCGCCACCGCGCACGGCTGACCTACGCGGCCTACGTCGGCTTCCTGCAGTTGAACCTCACGCTGGAACTGCCGCACCTGTCGCACGACCAGTACGAAGAGTATCTGGAGCACGTGATCAGCGTGCTGGTGCCGTAGAAAGTCGCTGCTCAACGCCGCGGTTTGATGTCCATGCACCGCGCCTCATCGCGGCACAGCGGCCACGGAGTCACACGGGTGCGGCCGATCCGTATCCTTGTAGCTTGTCATTCCGGGGCCATCGCCAGCTTCACCGGCGATGGAACCCGGAATGACGAGCCACGATCGCAAAAATATTGCGGTGCACCATGGAGTCGACTTGCGTTAACCCCGCGCCGAGACTAACGTCACAAATCCTCCTTTTCGGCGGTGCACTGCACCGAAACTCCCATGCCAAGCAAGCTCGATGCGCTGAATCGATGGGTCGATGACGTCGCGAAACAAACGCGGCCCGACCACGTGCACTGGTGCGACGGCTCCGATGCGGAATACAAGACCCTCGTCGACGAGATGCTGAAGACGGGTGAATTGATCGAACTCAATCCGGACACGCACCCACGC
This sequence comes from Rhodanobacteraceae bacterium, assembly GCA_050738115.1. GTDB lineage: Bacteria > Pseudomonadota > Gammaproteobacteria > Xanthomonadales > Rhodanobacteraceae > 66-474. Next base: position 6,981 of record JBOHYX010000068.1, on the reverse strand, counting down.
TGCTACCTGCACCGCTCCGACCCGAAGGACGTGGCGCGGACGGAAAAGCTCACCGTCATCTGCACGAAGGACAAGGATGACGCCGGCCCCAACAACAACTGGATGGATCCGGTCGAAGCACACAAGAAGATCGACGCGCTGTTCGACGGCTGCATGCAGGGACGCACGCTGTACGTGATTCCCTACTGTATGGGCCCGCTCGGCTCACCGCTGTCGCGCTGCGGCGTGGAGATCACCGACTCGCCCTACGTCGTCGCCAACATGCGCATCATGACCCGCATGGGCACCGCCGCGCTGGCGCGGATCGAACGCGAGGGCCGTTTCATCAAGGGCCAGCACTCGGTCGGCGAGCTCGATCCCGAGCGCCGCTGGATCATGCACTTCCCCGAGGAACTCACGATCAAGTCGTTCGGCTCGGGCTATGGCGGCAACGCGCTGCTTGGCAAGAAATGCCACGCGCTCAGGATCGGCTCGTGGCAGGCGCGCAGCGAGGGCTGGCTCGCCGAGCACATGCTGATCGTCGGCATCGAGAACCCCAGGCACGAAATCCGCTACATCGCCGCGGCGTTCCCTTCGGCCTGCGGCAAGACCAATCTCGCGATGCTGATTCCGCCGGAAGGCTACCGCCACGATGGCTGGAAGGTGTGGACGGTCGGAGACGACATCTGCTGGATGCGCCCGGGCAAGGACGGGCGCCTGTACGCGATCAACCCCGAGGCCGGCTATTTTGGCGTCGCGCCCGGCACTTCGCAAAAGACCAATCCCAACGCGGTCGCAATGCTGCAGCACGACACCATCTTCACCAACGTCGCGGTCACCGCCGACAACCAGCCGTGGTGGGAAGGGCTCGACGATCGCACGCCAGCGCAGGACTGGCAGGGTCGCGACTACGACCCAGCGAACGGAACGGTCGCGCACCCGAATTCGCGCTTCACCGTGCGCGCGAACCAGTGCCCGAGCTGGTCGCCCGAGGCCGAAAATCCGCAAGGTGTGCCGATCGACGCGATCGTGTTCGGCGGCCGCCGCGCTGCTCGCGTGCCATTGGTATTCGAGGCGCGCAACTGGACGCACGGCGTGCTGCTCGGCGCGTCGATGGCTTCGGAACCGACCGCCGCGGCGACCGACGTCGGCACCACCGTCCGCCGCGATCCGATGGCGATGAAGCCGTTCTGCGGCTACAACTACGGCGACTATTTCGCGCACTGGCTTTCGTTCGACCAGCCGGACGCGCAACTGCCGCGCATCTACCAGGTCAACTGGTTCCGCAAGGGCAAGGACGGCAAGTTCCTGTGGCCCGGATTCGGCGAGAACATGCGCGTGCTGGAATGGATGCTGAGGCGCGTCGCCGGCGAGGCCGACGCGATCGAGACGCCGATCGGCAACCTGCCGCACCCGGACGACCTCAACCTCGACGACCTCGAGCTTGCCGACGGCGCGCTGGACGAACTGTTCCGCGTGGATGCCGCCGAGTGGCGCGAGGAAGAGAAGGCGGTCGGCGAATACCTGGCCCAGTACGGCGATCACCTGCCCGAGGCGCTGCAGGCCGAACACCAGCGCGTCATCGACGCGCTGGACGCCGAGGCGCAGCCGGCCACCGCGCCAGCGCGGGCGGCCGCGGCAAGCTGACGCGAGGGTCGTCCATCGTACGACGAGGGCGCGCCGGCATGCGCCTACGTCGCCGGCGCGTCCGGCTGCACGCCCGGTGCGGCGCGCCTGAAGGCGTCGAGTTCGCGACACGCGCCCTCGATGCGGGTGATGGTCGGATAGCGATCGAGCGCGACGCCGAAGCGACGTGCGTTGTAGACCTGCGGCACGAGGCAGCAGTCCGCGAGCGTCGGCGCATCACCTTCGCAGAACGTACCGCTATGGCCGTCGGATGCCAGCATCGCCTCGATCGCATCGAAGCCGACTTCGATCCAGTGTTTCGACCATGTCGCCTTCGCTTCGTCATCGACGCCCAGCTCGCGCTGCAGGTACTGCAGCACGCGCAGGTCGCCGAGCGGGTGGATGTCGCACGCGACCACTTGTGCCAGCGCGCGCACCCGCGCCCGGGCCGGCGCCTCGGGAGGCAGCAGGCGCGGCGTGTCCGGATACGCATCGTCCAGGTACTCGATGATCGCAACCGATTCGCGCAACACGCGTTCGCCCTCGACCAGGGTCGGCACGAGTTGCAGCGGATTCAACTTGCGGTAGCTGTCGCGGTGCTGTTCACCACCATCGCGCACGAGGTGCACCGCCACCACCGCGTAGTCCATGGCCTTGAGGTTCAGCGCGATACGCACGCGGTAGGCCGCGCTCGACCGCCAGTAACCGTACAGCGTTCGCGCCGTCGCCATGTCGGGGCCCGCAAGCATGGAAAAATCCCAGCGTAACGCAATTGCCTGCGCGCGGCACCGCGCCGACAATGGCAGGTATCGACCACCGGAGCGCAACCATGGCTTTCCTGCGCATGACCGACCTCAACCTTTCCGGCAAACGCGTGCTGATCCGCGAAGATCTGAACGTGCCGGTGGAGGACGGCAGGATCACTTCGACCCAGCGCCTCGACGCCGCGCTGCCGACCATCCGCGCGGCGCGCGACGCCGGCGCGGCGGTGCTGGTGGTTTCGCACCTCGGCCGACCCAAGGAAGGCGTGTTCGACGAGTCGCTCTCGCTCGCGCCGGTCGCCGAGTGGCTCACCGAAAAGCTGCGCACGCGGGTGCGCCTCGAACGCGATTACCTCGGCGGCGTCACGGCGGGCACGGGCGCGGTGGTGCTGCTCGAGAATTGCCGGATGAACGCCGGCGAGAAAGCCGACGACGAGGCGCTCGCGAAGAAGTACGCCGCGCTGTGCGACGTGTACGTGATGGATGCGTTCGGCACCGCCCATCGCGCGCAGGCGTCGACGTACGGCGTCGCGAAATTTGCGCAGGTGGCCTGCGCGGGACCACTGCTGGCGCGTGAACTGGATGCGCTCGGCAAGGCACTCGACAAGCCCGCCCGCCCGCTGCTCGCGATCGTCGCGGGCTCCAAGGTCTCGACGAAGGTGGAACTGCTGGAAAACCTCGTCGGCAGGATGGACCAGTTGATCGTCGGCGGTGGCATCGCCAATACCTTCATCGCGGCGGCGGGCCACGCAATCGGCAAGTCGCTCGCGGAAAAGGATCTGGTCGAGGCCGCGCGCAAGATCATGCACAGCGCCCATGCGCGCGGCGCCGACGTGCCGATCCCGACCGACGTGGTGGTGGCGCCGAAGCTCGCAGCCGACGCCCCAGCGGCGGTCAAACCCGTCGACGGGGTCGCCGACGACGAAATGATCCTCGACATCGGCCCAGACACCGCCAAACGCTACGCGGCGATGATCGCCAAGGCCGGCACCGTGGTCTGGAACGGACCCGTCGGCGTGTTCGAGTTCGACGCGTTCGGGCACGGCACCGAAATCGTCGCGCGCGCGATCGCCGACTCGCAGGCGTTTTCGATCGCCGGCGGCGGCGACACGCTCGCCGCAATCGACAAGTACGGCATCGCGGACAAGGTGTCCTATGTTTCCACGGGCGGCGGCGCGTTCCTGGAATTCCTGGAGGGCAAGAAGCTGCCGGCGGTGGCGATCCTGGAACAGCGCGGCCAACGCTGACGCGACTTTTTGCCACGGATCGCTGCGGATCAAACCGATTTGCTGCGTAATCCGCGGCTGAAGGTTTCACACGCGCTCCGGATCCACCGCGAAGAGCCCTCTCCCGCAGCACTTTCTGCGGGGGAGAGGGCTGGTACCTGAAACCTGGACCAGGCCGTGGCGAAACCGTCCGCGTTCGCGGGGAACGTCCCGGCGCTCACCCCGGCATGTCTTCAAGCTCGACGCCGCGGGTTTCGCGCACGTACCGCAGCACGAACAGCAGCGAAAGTGCGGCGAAGAACGCGTACAGGCCGTACGAGAACGTCAGGCTGGACTGGGCCATCACCGGGAAGCTGCTGGTGATCGCGAAGTTCGCGAGCCATTGCGCCGCGGCCGCGACCGCCAGCGCCATGGCGCGGATGCGGTTGGGGAACATCTCGCCGAGCAGCACCCACACCACCGGGCCCCAACTCACGCCGAAGAAGACCACGTAGGCGTTGGCGGCGAACAGCGCGACGACATTCCACGGCGCGGGCAGGCTGAGATGGGTGCCGGTGCCGCTCGCCTGCGCGAAGCACCACGCCATCAGGCCGAGCATCGCGACCATGCCGGCCGAGCCGGTGACGAGCAGCGGCTTGCGCCCGACCCGGTCCACCAGCGCGATCGCCACCAGCGTCACCACCACGTTGATGATCGAGGTGATCACCGTTTCCTGGAACGCGTTCGCCTCGCTGAAGCCGACCGCCTGCCACAGCGTCGACGAGTAGTAGAAGATCACGTTGATGCCGACGAACTGCTGGAAGATCGAAAGGATGATTCCGATCCAGACCACCGGCAGGAAGCCCGCGCCGCCACCCAGGAGGTCGCGCCACACGGGTTTGTGTTCGCGTCGCAGCGTGCGCTCGATGTCGGACAGTTTTTGCCTGAGCGCAGGCTCGCTGCCGAGTCCGAGGACCCGCCGCAACACCGCGAGCGCGTCATCACTGCGGCCGCGCGCGACGAGGTAGCGCGGCGATTCCGGCACCAGCGTCGCGAGGCCGCCGTAAATCGCGGCCGGGATCACGCCGACCAGGAACATCCAGCGCCACGCGCCGAGGCCGGCCCACAGCGGCGCTTCGGCGGCACCCGCCGCATCCGCCAGCACGAAGTCGCTCAGCAAGGCGATGAAGATCCCCAGCACGATCGCCAATTGCTGCAGCGATGCCAGCCGCCCGCGCACGGATGCCGGCGATATCTCGGCGATGTAGGCCGGCGCCACCACCGAGGCGACACCCACGCCCAGCCCCGCGATCAGCCGGAACACGATCAGCAGCGCCACCGAGCCCGCGAGGCCCGCGCCGATCGCACCGATCGCGAGCAACACCGCGGCCACGTGCATCGTGTGCACGCGGCCGATCCGGTCGGCCAGCCGACCGGCGTACCACGCACCCACCGCCGAGCCGAGCAGGGCGCACGACACCGCGATGCCGGTCAGGGCCGCGCTGAGGCCGAACGCGTGCCGCAGCGCATCGACCGCGCCGTTGATCACCGCGGTATCGAAGCCGAACAGGAATCCGCCCAGCGCCGCGGCCGCCGAGATCAGCACCACGCGCAGCGTGACGTGGCCGGAGGGTTCGTCGGACGGGATCGTGGGCGTGCTCATGACGCGGCTCCGGGCTGGTCGGCGTGGGCGCATCCGGTCGACAAGGGTCGATCGACGGGGCCCATGCTGCGGTGTCCATGCCGTGCCGCGCAAGGGGTGAGGCAGGCCGGGCCACGCGCAGGGCGCCGAAACTGGACGCAGCGGCGATGGCGCGCGAGACTCACGGAACCGCGCGATGCATGGGGATTTGGCATGAAGATCCGGACGACCGGGTGGCACGTCACCGCATTTCTCGCAGCGCTCGCGTTGCTGTTCGCGGTCGGATTGGCCGCGGCTGCGCCGGCACCGCAGACGGTGCCGCTTCGCGTGGACGCGACCGCCCAGGGCACGCCTTTCCCGCACTTCTGGGAGCAGATGTTCGGTTCCGGGCGCGCCTCGCTCGCGCTGCGCGCCGACTACCGCAAGGACCTCGAAACCGTGCACGCGGCGACGGGTTTCAAGTACGTGCGCTTCCACAACATCTTCGGCCGCGACGTGGGTCTCGTGGATCAGGCGAACGACGGCAAGATCACCTACAACTTTTCCTACGTCGACCAGATCTACGACGGTCTCCTTGCGCGCGGCGTGAAACCCTTCATTGAACTGGGCTTCATGCCGAGGGCATTGAGCTCGGATCCGGCGGCGAAGCAAAGCTTCTGGTACCACCCGAACCCGATGCCACCCAAGAGCTACGCGCAGTGGGATGCCATGATCCGCGCGTTCGCCAAACACCTGATCGCGCGCTACGGCATCGATGAAGTCGCGACGTGGTATTTCGAGGTCTGGAACGAACCGAACCTCGACTTCTGGGGCGGCGTGCCGGCGCAATCGACCTATTTCAAGCTTTACGACGAGACCGCGCGCACGCTCAAATCGGTGAGTCCTCGCCTGCGCGTCGGCGGGCCGGCGACGGCGCAGGCAGCGTGGGTTCCGGCGTTCCTGAACTTCGTGCACGAACACGACCTCCCGGTCGATTTCGTCTCGAGCCACGTCTATGGGGACGACACCGCCGAGAACGTGTTCAACAAGGACGAACACATCTCGCGCAAGGACATGGTGTGCGACGCCGTCGACAAGGTGCATCGCGAGATCCTGGCATCGCCGTATCCGAAGCTGCCGTTCATCCTCAGCGAATACAACGCCACCTACATCAACCTGCCGAACGTCACCGACAGCGTGTTCATGGGGCCGTGGCTCGCCAACACCATCCGCGCGTGCGCGGGCAAGGTCACCATGATGAGCTACTGGACGTTCTCGGACGTGTTCGAGGAACAGGGCGTCGTGCGCACGCCCTTCTACGGCGGATACGGGATCATTGCCGAGCGCCGCATCGACAAGCCCGCATTCAACGCGTTCGCGATGCTGCACCGACTCGGCACCACGCGCCTGCCGCTCGCCTCCGACAGCGCGCTCGCCACGCGGCGCGCGGGTGGCACCCTGGTGCTGGCGCTGTGGAACTACGCGCCGCCGGTCGGCGACACGCGCGAGTACACGCCGGGTGAACCCAAGGGCACGATGAAGCATTTCGACATCGACGTGAGCCACTTCGCCGCGAACGCCACGGCGCGCGTGTGGCGACTCGACACGCGGCACGGCGATGTCATTCCGACCTTCGACCGGATGGGCCGGCCGGCGTTTCCGACACGCGAGGAGATCGAGCAACTGCGCGCCGCCGGCAAGGAGCCACCGCCGGAGACGCTGGACGTCAAGTCGGGACGGCTGGCCCTCGACATCCCGCCGCAGGGCCTTGTCGTGCTGACGCTGAAAC
>JBOHYX010000067.1:0-10059 GCA_050738115.1 Rhodanobacteraceae bacterium | reverse complement strand
GTGCAGGATCCGGGCCTGCGGCAGCGCCAGGCGGATCAAACCCGCGAGCATCCAGTTGCGCGGCAGCTTGTCCACGAAAAACGGCTTGCCGCGCGCGCGCCAGCGGGTCTGGGCGAGGTACATCTCGCCGACTGCGGCCCAGTCGATCGCAGGCAGTCGCTGCAGCGTCACGTCATCCAGCATCACGCGCGGGTGATGGTCGGTTGCGTACTCGAGCGCGCGCGGCCAGTCGCCCAGTTCACCGGCGGATGCGACCCGCGAATGGTTGCCGAGCAGTCGCTCCAGCACGGTCGTCCCGGAACGCGGCATTCCGATGACGAAGATAGGCATCGGACCCGCACTGTTCGAAATCGCGGCACGCTGAAGAAATGCGGGCGTGCAGGTTTCAATGACCTGGTCGAACAACTCGGACTCGCGCGCCGCGTCGTGCGGCACGCGGGCACCCATCACCGCGTTGCCTTCGACCAGCGCTTGCCACGCTTCCCCGGGTCGACGGAGATCTTCGAGTACCCGGTAACGCGCGAATTCGAGCGCGGCGTGATCTTCGCTACCGCGTTCCACCCGGCGCAGCGTCGCGTCGATCGTCGGCAGGAGATCTTGGTGTCCACGCAATTGTGCAAGTTGCACGTACGCATGGCCCATTTCGGGCGCGGCGGCGATGCACTTCCAGAAATCGGCGCGTGCGCCGGCGGCATCGCCGTGGAACGTGCGTTGCGTCGCGCGGTAAAAGCGGAACGCCGGCCCGTCGGCGCCGGCGGTGCCCGCCTTCCGGATCAGCGCGAACGCGGCGTCGTGGTCGCCGATGAGCTGTTGATGGATGGCAGCCTGCAGGAGAACCTCGCCGGAACGGCTTTCGTTGATTGCCGGCAGTGCCAAGAGGCGCCGCGCTTCCACGATTTCTCCCGTCTTGATGAGCGCGGTGATGACCTCTTCCAGCGCCTGTGCCTCGCCTGGTGGATGGCGCGCCGCCGCCAACGCCTCGCGCGTCGCAGCGCGCGGGTGACCGTCTGCCGCGTACAAGGCGCCCAGCGTCAGGTGCGCGCGGGTGTCGCCCGGGTCACGCAGCAGCAACGATTCGAGCGCGGCGCGCGCCGGCGCGGGCTGGTTGGAATCGATATAGCGGTTGATGCGCTGCCACGAGCGGTCGGTCGCTGCGGTCACGATGGCGTGTCACCTCTGCGGGGGCGAAGCATCGGCGATCCAAAGGGTATGCCCGTTCGTGCTTTGTTGGCATACTTGTGGACGCCGCATCGAGCGTTGTTTTTGCGGGGCGAATCCAGCATAAGGCGGACCTTGTCTTGACCAGGTATCTTGCGGTGGCGGCGGTCGTCGCCTGCCTGCTGGGCGGCGCCTTGGCAGTGGCGCAAACGCCGTCGGGCAGTTTGCCATTGCCGCCGACGTCAGGCCACATCCTCGCGCCGGTCGTCCCGCTGGTGCTGGTCGACCAGGTCGGCTACGACACCCGGGCGCCCAAGCACGCGATCGTGCAGGGCTTTGCCGCTGACCGATTCACCGCTTTCGACGTGGTGGATGTCGACTCCGGCAAAGTAGTGATGACGGGCGTTCCGCATGCTGCGGGTCGGGTCGACGGCTGGCGTGACTGGCAGTACTGGACGATCGACTTTTCCGCGCTGCAGACACCGGGCCGTTATCGCATCGACGTCACCGGCAGCACCGGGGTTCGATCGTTCCCGTTCCGCATCGCCGACGACGTGCTCGAACGTTACACGCTATCGAACGTCATCTATTACTTGAAGGGCCAGCGCGTCAGCGGCGACTTCGCGCGCGCCGATGCGCACCTGAAGCGGCCGGGCGGTCAGGGCGGTTACGTCGACCTGCGCGGCGGCTGGTACGACGCGACGGGCGACTACGGCGTGCACCTGTCGCAACTGTCGTACGCGTCGTATTTCAACACCCAGCAGGTGCCGCTGGTGGCGTGGAGCCTCGCCTCGACGTGGCGCAACCTCGAAGCCACACACGACGTGAATTTTGCCCAGTACGAGCGCCGCCTCATCGACGAAGCCACGTATGGCGCGGACTTCCTGGTGCGCGATCACATGCCGGGCGGCTCGTTCTACCTCGGCGTATCCGCGCCGGGCGTGGGCAAGCTCGCAAGGGATCGTGTCGTCGAAGTCGAAACGGGTGATTTCCAGATCAAGGCCAACCCGCAGGGAACGTCCTTCGGGCGAGCGGCACCACGCGGCGGATCCGCCGACGATCCGCGCACGTTGGAAGTCAGCTTCCGGTCCGGTGGCGGCGTCGCGATCGCGGCGCTGGCGGCGGCCAGCACGCTGCCGGGGCACGGCGATTTCACCAGTCAGCGTTACCTCGAAACGGCCGAAGCTGCCTTCCGGTTCCTGCAACAGCACAACGATGAAGTCACCAACGACGGCAAGGCCAACATCCTCGATGACTACTGCGCGCTGCTGGCCGCGACCGAGCTGTACCGCGCCAACCACGATGAGGCCTATCGCGAGGCGGCGGATCAGTGGGCCGACCGGTTGATGGGAAGGCTCGTGACGCACGGCGGCTACCGCAACTACTGGCGCGCCGGCGACGGCCTCCGCCCGTTCTTCAGCGCCAGCGACGCCGGCCTTCCGGTGGTAGCACTGGCCGAATACGCGGGCATCGCCGTACCCGCGCAGCGCCGAAAGGCGCGCGCCGCGATCCGGGCTTCACTGGAGTTCGAGCTCGGCGTCACCGGCGACGTCAACAATCCGTTCGATTACGCGAGGCAACTCGTGCAGACGGGGACAGGCAAGGACCGCAAGCTGTTCACCGCGTTCTTCTTCCCGCACGACACGCCGGTGTCGCCGTGGTGGCAGGGCGAGGATGCGCGGCTTGCCTCGATGGCCGCGGCCGCACGCGCCGCGGCGCTGCTGTTCGGCGACGATCCGGCCTTCCAGGTGCGGTTGCAGGACTACGCATGGAGCCAGTTGCACTGGATCCTGGGGAGGAATCCGTACGACACCTCGATGCTGGTCGGCAGCGGCTACCTCAACCCGCAGTACCTGTTCTTCAACTCCTGGGAATATACCAGCGCGCCCGGAGCCATCATCAACGGCATTACGTCCGCGCTGGATCAGACGGATCACGCCGACCGTGGCATCACGTTCGACGAGGGCTATGCCGAAACCGGCAAGGACGACGACTGGCGCTGGACCGAGCAATGGCTGCCGCACGCGGCGTGGTATCTCTACGCCGTGAGTCTTCCGCATGACTGAGCCGCAAGGAGGAACCGTGCAGGGTGTCCAGCCATTCGCTCGCAGTTGGCGCCGCACAGGGCGCGTCGCATGCTGGCTGTTGGCCGTCGGGATCGCCGCGGGTGCGCCGGCGGCAGGCGCGCTGCCAACGGCTGCACGTGCTCCGGCGCAAGCGGCCGGAACGACACCGCTGCCGTTGATCCCGATGCCCGCGAACCTCGCGCGCCACGCGGGCACCTTCGTGGTGGGTGACGCGACGCCAGTGGTCCTGCGGTCGGGCGATCCGGCATCAGCATTCGTAGCGCGGCACCTCGTGGACACGCTGGCGGCGACCAGCGCGCTGCGGCTGCACGTCAGCTCCGGTGGCAACGTCCCGACCCGTGGCGCGGTCGTGTTCCACCTCGATCCGGGCGCTGGCACGGACAAACCGGGCAGCTATGTGCTCGATGTGTCACCGCACGGGATCACCGTGACCGCACGCACCGCGAAGGGGCTGTACTACGGCAGCGTCACGCTGTGGCAGTTGCTGACGCCCGGTGGCACGCGTACCGCGAGCGTCGAAGTGCCGGCCGTGCACATCGACGACTGGCCGCGCTTCCGGTGGCGCGGCCTGATGCTCGATTCGGCGCGGCATTTCCAGAGTGTCGCCGACATCGAGAAGCTCATCAACTGGATGTCGCTGCACAAACTGGATGTGCTGCACTGGCACCTGAGCGACGACCAGGGCTGGCGGCTCGAGATTCCGCAATATCCCGAGCTCACGAAGATCGGCGCGTGCCGCAAGGCGGTCGGACCTGATGTCGCGCTGACCGGCAGCCCCGACAAGCCGTACTGCGGGGGCTACACCGATGCGGAAGTGCGGCAGATCGTCCGCTACGCCGCCGAACGCTACATCACCGTGGTGCCGGAAATCGACGTCCCGGGCCACTCGCAGGCTGCGATCGCCGCGTATCCGTGGCTCGGCGTCACGGGCAAGCGTCCGCCGGTTGCGACCGAGCGGGGGATCCACACCTGGCTGCTGCGGCCGGATGCGCGCACGTTGCAGTTCCTCGACGCCGTGTTCGACGAAGTGATGAAGCTGTTCCCGTCGAAGTACATCCACATCGGCGGCGACGAGGCCGCCAAGGACCAGTGGAATGCATCGCCCGAGGTGCAGGCGCACATGCGCGCACTCGGCCTCGGGAACATGGACCAGATGCAGGGCTGGTTCACGACCCAGGTTGCCAACCATCTGATCCGGCACGGGCGTACGCCGGTTGGCTGGGACGACGAGTTGCTGGCCGGCGGCAAGCTGCCCGCGGACGAAGTGATGATGTCCTGGCACGACCCGGACGTCGCGCTGCGCGGGGTCGAGGAAGGCCACGACGTGGTGATGGCGACGTCACCCACGCTCTATCTCGACCATTACCAGTCCAGCCTGCCTGACGAGCCGCCGGGCCGGCCAGCGGTGGAGTCGCTCGAGGACGTCTACGACTACGATCCGGTCCCCAAGGGCGCGACGGCCGCGCAGGCCGCACACATCCTTGGCCTGCAGGCGAACCTCTGGACCGAATACATGACGACGTTCGCGCGCGTGCAGCACGCGGTGTTCCCGCGCCTCGCCGCGTTGTCGGAGGTCGCGTGGTCGCCTGCATCCGTGCGCGACTGGCACGGGTTCCTCGAACGCATGCCGGCCGAGCTCGCGCGGTATCGGTCGCTCGGGATCGAATACGCCGACAGCGCGTTTGCGCCCGCTTTCGCGTTGCAAGCTGGCGCAGACGACACGATTGACGTCACGTTGTCGAACCAGGCCAACTTCGGCGCGATCCGATACACGACCGATGGTGCCGCACCAACGGCGGATTCCGCGCTGTATGCGAAACCACTGTCGTTTCCATCGGACGCGACGACCACGCTGCGCGCAGCGACGTTCGCAGCGGATGACTTCGAACTCGCCGCCCCGCGCACGCGGACCATCGACGCGGCGGCGCTCCTGACCCGCGACAGCGATCAGCTCGGCACCTGCAAGGATCAACTGGTGCTGCGCCTGCAGGGCAACCGGCCACTGCACGACGGCGGGCACGTCTACAAGATCGACATCGAAAACATGTGCTGGGAGTGGAAGGGCGCACCGCTGGATGGCGTGCACGCCATCGCGCTCACGGTCGGCCACCTGCCGTGGAACTTTGCGTTATGGACCGACAACGCCAAAGTCGTCGCGCGACCGAAAGCAACGCCGGCTGGCGAGTTCCAGATCCACCTCGATTCATGCGACGGGCCGCTGCTCGCCACGCTGCCGCTGGCGAAAGCCGCTCAGGCAAAACTTCAAACCACGTTGACCGCGAGCATCCCGGCTACGACCGGCCATCACACCTTGTGCATGTTCGCGACCGGCGATCCGCGGGATGGGCTGTGGGCGATCGGCAGAATCGAACTGCTGCGGAGCCTATGACATCGAGCTCGGGGTCAGGACTGACGCGTGTTGCCACGTCGATGGCATCCGACCATCATTTTGGTCATTCCGGGGCCATCGCCAGCTTCATCGGCGATGGAACCCGGAATCCAGGTGCTCGTGTACCCATGCCAAGAGCTGGATTCCGGGTTCTGTCCGCAGACAGCGCGGACAGCCCCGGAATGACGACCAGTCGTGGGTATAAGCCGCTGTGGAAATGGAAATGGGAGTCCAGGAGTCGGCACTGTCAGCGTTTCAGCAACCCCACCTTCCGCCCCACCTTCGTGAACGCCGCGATGGCGCGGTCGAGGTGTTCGCGCGTGTGCGCGGCGCACATCTGGGTGCGGATGCGTGCCTGGCCTTGCGCCACTACCGGATAGAAGAATCCGATCGCATAGATGCCTTCGTCCAGCAGGCCCGCGGCGGTCGCCTGCGCGAGCTTGGCGTCGTGGATCATCACCGGCACGATGGGATGATTGCCGGGCTTGATCTCGAATCCGGCCTTGGTCATCGCGGCGCGGAAATAGCGGGTGTTCTCCGCGAGCTTCTCGCGCAACTCACCCGCCTCGTCCAACATCTTCAATACTTCGATCGACGCCGCGACCAGCGCCGGCGGCAGCGAGTTGGAGAACAGGTACGGCCGCGAGCGCTGCCGCAGCATGTCGATGATCTCCTTGCGCCCCGTGGTGAAGCCGCCGACCGCGCCGCCCAGCGCCTTGCCGAGCGTGCCGGTGAAGATGTCGATCCTGTCCATCACGCCGTGGACTTCGGCGGAGCCGCGCCCGGTCTTGCCGATGAAGCCGGTCGCGTGGCATTCGTCGATGTGCACCAGCGCGTGGTACTTCTGCGCGAGCGCGGTGATCCGGTCCAGCGGCGCGACCACGCCGTCCATCGAGAACACGCCATCGGATGAAATCAGCTTGGTGCGCGCGCCCGCGGCGTCGGCCGCCTTGAGCTGCCTTTCGAGATCCGCGACATCGCCATTGGCGTAGCGATAACGCTTGGCCTTGCACAGGCGGATGCCGTCGATGATCGAGGCATGGTTGAGCGCATCTGAAATGATCGCGTCGTCTTCGCCCAGCAACGGCTCAAACAGCCCGCCGTTGGCGTCGAAGCACGCCGCGTACAGGATTGCATCGTCGGTGCCGAAGAACTTCGCGATGTCGTGCTCGAGCTGCTTGTGCAGGTCCTGGGTACCGCAGATGAAGCGCACAGAGGCCATCCCGAAACCATGGGTGTCCAGCGCCTTCTTCGCCGCCGCGATCAGGCGTGGATGGTCGGCAAGGCCGAGGTAATTGTTGGCGCAGAAGTTCAGCACCTTGCGGCCGTCCACCAGCGTGATTTCCGCCGACTGCGGCGAGACGATGATGCGTTCGTCCTTGTACAAGCCCGCGTCGCGGATGGAATCAAGTTCGGTGGTGTAGCGTTGTTGTGCGGCGTAGGTCATGGAATGCTTCACTTAGTGGGAGGACCAGGAAGGGGGAAAGGCGGTGCCGGCCATTTCGTTTTATCGGGGCCGATGATCAGTGTGTAGGCGCTGTTGCTGACCATGCGTTCAGACATGGCCATGGATTCGATCCAGCCGATGCACACGTCCAGTTTATTTGGATTGGGCGACATGAGATAACCACGGAGCATTGAACCCGTTGCCTCGAGCTCGCGCTGCGCACCATAGACCTCGGCCACGGTTTGCGCTTGTTGGTATGGCATGTGGACAATGGCCTGCGTGGCGATCGCGGTCCGATACGCCGCATCCGTAAGGATGGTAGACAGCCAGATCCCTTGGTCGAAGTCCGCGCCGTCCCAATCCAGGCAGGGACGGGGCGGCTGCTTCCGGTTCGCGGGCGAGTCGTACATTCGTCTCGCTGCGGTTTGTGCCAAGGTGTAGTTGTTCTGTATCGCGCTACGGTTGGTGGCAAGCTCGACGTGAATCGCGTGCATTGCCTCGTTGACCGTCGCCTGCTGCTGGCGCGAGGTCGCTTGGGCTTTTGCCTGTTGCTGGCGGTGATTGGTCCACTGGCCGATGAGCAGCGCCAACAGCACACCCAGCAGTACCGAAAAGAACTGCACCACGGCGTCGCCGAGGTCGATGCCCTCGCGGCGCAACCAGCCGCCACGGTTGCGCGGTTCCGGCGGCGGTGATTCGGGCGGGTCGTCTTTCACCGATTGTCTGTGCGTTGCGTCGGCCAGCCTTGCCTGCCGCTCGATCCGCCGAACGATGCACGCGTCGGGTTTCGCTCAGCGTGCGGCGGAACCCGCTGGCCGCAGGAAATTTCGATACACAGTATGGAGGCGTTCGAGCCAGGTGCGTTGATTTACCACCAGTTGTTGACAATACGGGTATGGGTACGGGTGCCCCTGAACCAGAAATTGAACTGTATTGCGCACGTGGTTCTCGAAGGCCTGCTGTTCGGCGTAGACGTAGGCGATCTGTCGGGCGCGCGCGAAGCTCATGTCGGCAAAAGCCTGTGAGGCGATCGATGTCCTGTAGGCCGCGTCCAGCAATAGCGGCACCGAGAGCCCGGGCCAGCCCGAGTATTCGTTGCACGGCAGCGACGGCGATCTTGCTGGCGGCGCATCGCGGGCCATCGCGGCGCTGAATGTGGCGACTTGCGACAGCGCGTGCGTCACCCCGCGGTCGTTCGCGGTTACTTCGTCGTTCAGCGCGACGTTTGCCTCGGCCGCGCGCGCGGCGTTGGCGCGATTCGTGTGCCAGCGATTGATCGCGAGCGCCAGCAGGATACCCACGACGACGGCGAAGATCTGGACGACCACATCGCCGATGTCGATGGCCTCGCGACGAAACCAGCGCCAGCGCCTGCGCGGCGGTGGGTCGTCGGAACCTGGTGGCCTGCTGTTCGTCGATGTGGTCTCGAAGTCGGCAAGTTTTGATGTTGCTCGTCATTCCGGGGCTGTCCGCGGCTTCTCTGCGGACAGAACCCGGAATCCAGCTTTTGTCTGCGTTCTCCGGGAGAGCTGGATTCCGGGTTCCATCGCCGATGAAGCCGGCGATGGCCCCGGAATGACGACGGATCAGGAGTTACGCTTCTCCCGAGTCCCGAGTCCCGAGTCCCGAGTCTCACCAACTGCACACCACCTTGCCGCACTGGCCCGCGGCCATCAGGTCGAAGCCCTGCTGGAAGTCGTCCATCGCGATCTGGTGGGTCAGCACCTTCTGCAGCGGAAAGCCGGTCAGCAGCATCTGGGTCATCTTGTACCAGGTCTCGTACATGCGCCGGCCGTAGATGCCGTGCACGGTGAGGCCCTTGAAGATCAGCTTGTCCCAGTCGATGCCGGCGCCATTCGGCAGGATGCCGAGCAGCGCGACCTTGCCGCCGTGGTACATGCAGTCGAGCATGCCGTTGAAGGCGTGGATGTTGCCGGACATTTCCATGCCCACGTCGAAACCTTCCATGCCGAGTTCCTTCAGCGCGTCCTTGAGTGACGCGTTGGACACGTTCAAGACCCGCGTCGCGCCCATTTCCGCGGCAAGGTTCAAACGATATTCGTTGACGTCGGTTACGACGATGTTGCGTGCGCCGACGTGCCGCGCGACGCCGGCGGCCATCACGCCAATCGGACCCGCGCCGGTGATCAGGACGTCCTCGCCGATCAGGTCGAACTCGAGCGCGCAGTGCACGGCGTTGCCGAATGGATCGAGGAAGGCCGCCAGCGATGACGGGATCTGGTCGGGGATCGGCCACAGGTTCGCGGCCGGCATCGCGATGTATTGCGCAAACGCGCCGCCGCGGTTGACGCCGATCCCGGTCGCGTGCGGGCACAGGTGCGGGCGTCCGGCGCGGCAGTTGCGGCACATGCCGCAGGTGACGTGGCCCTCCGCCGAAACGCGCTGGCCGATCCGGTAGCCGCGCACCTCGCTGCCCATCGCGACGATCTTGCCGACGAACTCGTGGCCGATCACGGTGCCGGGCTTGATGGTGCGCTGGGCCCACTGGTCCCAGTTGTAGATGTGCAGGTCGGTGCCGCAGATCGCGGTCTTGGCGACCTCGATCAACACGTCGTTGTGCCCGTATTCCGGCACCGGCACCTCTTCCATCCAGATGCCCTTGGCGGCGTCGCGCTTGACCAGCGCCCTCATCATGTTCGGCATGTCGAAGCCTTGTTGCATGGAAACCCGAAGCATTATAGGGCGGCGTCTGCGGCCTGATCGCGGCGCCGACCCGTACAATTCTGGGATGCCGCAGCCGGCCCGCCCGATCGACCTGCGCCCGCCCGCGATTTTCCTGATGGGTCCGACGGCGACCGGGAAAACCGCGCTCGCGTGCGCCCTGGCGGAGCGGTTTCCGCTGGAACTCGTCAGCGTCGATTCCGCACTGGTGTACCGCGGGCTCGACATCGGCACGGCGAAACCCGATGCGGAAACGCGGCGGCGGCATCCGCACGCGCTCTTCGACATCCGTGATC
>JBOHYX010000066.1:0-10225 GCA_050738115.1 Rhodanobacteraceae bacterium | reverse complement strand
CCGATCGCGTGCTCGATTGCGGCAATTCGGGCACCGCGATGCGCCTCCTGTGCGGCGTGCTGTCCGGGCAAGGGTTCGACTCGACACTGGTTGGCGACGCGTCCCTGTCGAAACGGCCCATGCGACGGATCACCGAACCGCTGGCCCGACTCGGTGGGAGAATCGAAACCGGCGATGCCGGTACACCGCCTTTGCACGTGCATGGCGGGTCGGCGCTGCGCGGCATTGAATACGCCTCCCCGATCGCCAGCGCGCAAGTGAAATCCGCGGTGTTGCTCGCCGGCTTGTATGCGGACGGCGAAACCACCGTTACCGAGCCACGCCCCACCCGTGATTACACCGAACGCATGCTGCGCGCCTTTGGCTGGCCGGCCGAGTTCACGCCGGGCGAGGCGCGGCTCACGGGCGGACACACCCTGCACGCGACGTCCGTCGACGTGCCGGCGGATTTTTCGTCCGCGGCGTTCTTCATCGTCGCGGCGACGCTGGTGCCGGGATCGGAACTCGTCTTGCCGGGGGTCGGCGTGAACGCGCGCCGCACCGGCCTTCTGCACGTGCTGCGGGCGATGGGCGCCGACATCCGCGAGGAAAACCGGCGTGACGCGGGTGGCGAACCCGTCGCAGACCTGGTCGTCCACCACGCGCCGCTGCGTGGCACCGTGGTCCCGGTGGAGCACGTCGTCGATATGATCGACGAGTTTCCGATCCTGTTCATCGCCGCGGCGTGTGCGGAAGGCGCCACCACGCTGCGTGGCGCCGCGGAACTGCGGGTGAAGGAATCCGACCGCATTGCGGTGATGGCGCAGGGCCTGCGCACGCTGGGCGCGCGCGTCGAAGAAACGCCTGATGGCGCGGTGATCGAAGGCGGCGGTTTCCGCAGCGGCGAGGTGGATTCGGTTGGGGACCATCGCTGCGCGATGGCATTCACGATCGCCGGCGCGGTGGCCGGCGGGGCTGTCACCGTTCGCGATTGCGGCAACGTTGCCACCTCGTTCCCGGGCTTCGTCGAGCTTGCGAACGGTTGCGGGCTGGACGTCCGTGGAGCCTGAGGGGCGCCCGGACGCCGGTAAAATCGGGACCATGAACCCTCCCGGTGCCGTTCCCGTCCTCACCGTCGACGGGCCTTCCGGCTCGGGCAAGGGCACCATCGCCCGCGCGGTGGCTGATCGCCTCGGCTGGCACATGCTGGATTCCGGCGCGATCTACCGCGCGGTCGGCTGGGCGGCGGCGGCCCGGCATCTCGACCTGGCCGACGCGGCGACGGTCGCACGTTGCGCCGGCGCGCTGCGCGTCGATTTCCGCGACCCGGGTGATGGTGGCGACACCCGCGTGACCATCGATGGCACGGACGCGACCGACGCCATCCGCACGGAGGAGGCCGGCGCGGCCGCGTCCGTGATCGCAGCCCAGCCCGCGGTCCGCAAGGCGCTGGTGGACAAGCAATTGGCGTTCCGGCAGGCGCCGGGGCTCGTGGCGGACGGACGCGACATGGGCACGGTGATTTTCCCCGACGCCGCATTCAAGGTCTTTTTGACGGCAAGTGCCGCAGAACGCGCGAAAAGGCGCTATAAGCAGTTGAAGGCAAAGGGCCTTGCCGTTACACTAGCGGACCTTTTGCACGAAATCGAGGTGCGCGACGCGCGCGACGCGTCACGCACGGTTGCCCCGTTGCGGGCGGCTGCCGACGCCGTGGTGATCGACACCACCGGTCAGCCGATCGCCAGGGTGGTGGACGCGGTACTCGCGGTCGTGCTCAAGGCCTGATGCACCAGCCGGCACGTGGAAGTGCCGTGCCGTCCCGGCGGGATCGTGGACGGCGACGGCACGCGGCTTGGCCGCGTGCTGAACTGCGCGTGTCGGCGCGGGCGTGTACAAGGGAGCGGCCTGTCGGCCGAACTCCATGGATGATATGCGCGGACCGCGGCGGGATGCCCGGTCCCGCAGCGACATTTCCCTCAATCCGGGTGCTGCGATGCACCCCCCAACCGGCGGATCGCCGCCTGTGGAGCACAATTCGATGGACCTTGCAGGCATCGCGATCCATTCCCAACCTGGAATCCCCATGACCGAAAGTTTTGCCGAGCTGTTTGAACAAAGCCAGTCACTGGCCAAATTGAAACCCGGAGCCATCGTTTCCGGCACCGTCGTCGAGATCCGCCCCGATGTGGTGGTCGTGAACGCGGGCCTGAAATCCGAGGGCATCGTCCCGATCGAGCAGTTCAAGGGCGAGGACGGCGAACTCGAGGTCGCGGTCGGCGACGAGGTCAAGGTCGCGCTGGACGCGATCGAGGACGGCTTCGGCGAAACCAAGCTGTCGCGCGAGAAGGCCAAGCGCTCGATGGTGTGGGACGATCTCGAAAGCGCCTTCGAGAAGGAAGAAGTTGTCAGCGGACGCATCAACGGCAAGGTCAAGGGCGGTTTCACCGTCGACATCCACGACGTCCGCGCGTTCCTGCCGGGCTCGCTGGTGGACGTGCGTCCGGTCAGGGATCCCGCCTACCTCGAAGGCAAGGATCTGGAATTCAAGATCATCAAGCTCGACCGCAAGCGCAACAACGTGGTGGTCAGCCGCCGCGCGGTGGTCGAGGAAGAACATTCCGAGGAGCGCGAGCAGCTCCTCGAGAAGCTGCAGGAGGGCGCGATCCTGCACGGTGTGGTCAAGAACCTCACCGACTACGGTGCGTTCGTGGATCTGGGCGGCATCGACGGGTTGCTGCACATCACCGACATGGCGTGGAAGCGCGTGCGGCATCCGTCCGAAGTGGTCAACGTCGGCGACGAGCTGGATGTGCGCGTGCTCAAGTTCGACCGCGAGCGCAACCGCGTCAGCCTGGGCCTGAAGCAGCTAGGCGACGATCCGTGGGTCAGCATCGGCCGCCGCTATCCGTCCGGCACGCGCCTGTTCGGCAAGGTTTCCAACGTCACCGACTACGGCTGCTTCGTGGAGCTGGAGCCGGGCGTGGAAGGCCTGGTGCACGTGTCCGAGATGGACTGGACCAACAAGAACGTGAACCCCGCCAAGGTGGTGCAGGTCGGCGACGAGGTGGAAGTGATGGTGCTGGATGTCGACGAGGAGCGGCGTCGCATCTCGCTGGGCATGAAGCAGACGCATTCCAACCCCTGGGAAGCCTTCGCGGCCACCTACAAGAAGGGCGATCGGGTCCACGGCGCGATCAAATCGATCACCGATTTCGGCATCTTCGTGGGCCTGGACGGTGGCATTGACGGCCTGGTGCACCTTTCGGATATTTCCTGGCAGGGCACCGGCGAGGAACTGGTCCGCGAGTTCAAGAAGAGCGAGGAAGTCGACGCGGTGGTGCTGGCGGTCGATCCCGAGCGCGAACGCATCAGCCTCGGCATCAAGCAGCTCGAGCAGGATCCGTTCGGCCAGTTCATGGCGGCGCATCCGCGCGGCACGATCCTCTCGGGCAGCGTGAAGGAAGTGGATGCCAAGGGCGCCGTGATCACGCTCGCGGACGGCATCGAAGGCTATCTGTCTGCGCGCGATATCGCCAAGGAGCGGGTCGAGGATGCAGGCCAGCGCCTCAAGGTCGGCGAGCAGGTCGAGGCCAAGTTCATCGGGATGGACCGCAAGGGCCGCATGCTGCAACTGTCGATCCGCGCCAAGGACGAGGACGAATTGGCCGAAACGCTCTCGGAATACCAGACCCAGCACGGCGATCGCAGTACCACCAGCCTGGGCGCACTGCTCAAGGAGCAGTTGAAGAAGTCGGAGTAAGCCTTTAGGCAAACACGTGTTTTGCATGATATCCGGTACTGTGTGCGACGGCGCGCGGCACCGGACCACCAAACCGCACGCGCGCAGGGCATTCGTTCCGCCAAGGTAGCCACACGTTGCCATCGATGACCAAATCCGAATTGATCGCCGCTCTCGCGGAACGCCAGAGGCATCTCGCGTTTGCGGATGTCGAACTTGCGGTGCGCAACGTGATCGAGCAGATGAGCGCCGCGCTGGCGGGTGGCGATCGCATCGAGATCCGCGGTTTCGGCAGCTTCTCGCTGCATTTCCGCCCGCCACGTACTGGCCGCAATCCCAAGACCGGGACGGCGGTCGCCTTGCCCGGCAAATACGTCCCGCACTTCAAGCCGGGCAAGGAGTTGCGGCAGCGCGTCAACGACGGCAGTTCCGGGTAACCGGTCCCGGACGATGGCCCGCCGTGGCGCGCATGTGCACGTCCGTGGATCCCATGATTCATTCGAGTCGCGGGGCTGAGCCGACCACCTTCGGCGCTGCCGATGTTGCGGCATGCCAGCGGAGCCGGCGGTGACCAGCCCTTTCGATCCACTGTGGTTGCTGTTCCTGGTGCCCGTGCTGCTGCTGGCGGGCTGGCTTGGCTGGATCATTGGCCGGAACGCAATCGCGCGCCGCTCGGGCGCACGCGTCACCGAGCTTTCCTCGCACTACTTCCGTGGCCTCAACTATCTGCTCAACGAGCAGCCGGACAAGGCCATCGAAGTGTTCATGCAACTGGCGGAGTTCAACCGCGACACGGTCGAGACGCACCTTGCGCTTGGCAACCTGTTTCGCCGCCGCGGCGAGGTGGACCGCGCGATCCGCGTCCACCAGCACCTGGTCAGCCGTTCCAACCTGTCCGAAGCCGAGCGCACCGTCGCCCTGCTGGAACTGGGCGAGGACTACATGCGCGCGGGACTGCTCGACCGCGCCGAAGCCCTGTTCGACGACCTGGTCGCGATGGACGCGCATGCGCCTTCGGCGCTGCGGCACCTGATTGCGATCTACCAGCATGAGCGCGACTGGCACAAGGCCATCGGGCACGCCCATCGGCTGGAGAAGATGACGGGCGAGTCGCAGGCTGCGACCATCGCGCAATTCCAGTGCGAGCTCGCCGAACAGTCGCGCCAGCACGGCGCGCGCGCCGAGGCGCGCGCGTATCTCGATGAAGCCTTTGCGAGCCAGCACGGCTGCGTGCGCGGCTACATGATCAGCGGGCACCTGTGCGCGGAGGAGGGTGGCTGGCACGAAGCGGTGCTCGCGTTCGAGAAGGCGGTCGACGCGGACATCGAGTTCGTGCCCGAAATCCTGCCGCCCCTGATGGAGGCGTACGCGCGCTCCGATGCCATGGACCGCGCCGAGAAATTCCTCTCGCACGTGGTTGAGCGCTACCACGGCATCACCCCGGTGCTGGCGCTCACCGATCTTTACCGCAAGCGCGAGGGCGAGCGCGCCGCGGTCGACTTCCTGACCAGCCAGTTGCGGCAGCGCCCGTCGGTACGCGGGATGATGGCCTTGATCGATGCGACCATGGCCCGCACCGGCGGCGAGGCGCGCGAAAACTTCCTGATCCTGCGCGACCTCACCCGCAAGCTGCTCGAAGGCCGCGCGATGTACCGCTGCAACCACTGCGGTTTTGGCGCCAAGGCGCACCACTGGCAATGTCCGAGTTGCAAGAACTGGGGGACGATCCGGCCGATCCACAGCGTTGTGAGTGAGTAGGGCGGGCATTGGCCGCCGCGTGCCGCCCGGCGGACAGTGCCCGCCGCGTGCGGCCAAGCGGACAGTGCCCGCCCTACGTGTACACTCGCTTCGCCGCGTTCCGGCGTCGTGCAGTCCGCCTTCGCCCAGGACGCTTCGCAAGCCAATCGATAGATGCCGATCTTCGTCCCGCTGCTGCTGACCACGCTCGGTGCACTGGTGGTGTCCGTGTGCGTGACCGGCGCGGCGCTGGCGTACGCGCGCCGGCACGGCTTGCTGGACCCGCCGGGGCGGCGCCGCTCGCACACCGTCCCGACGCCGCGCGGGGGTGGCGTCGGGATCGTGGCCGGCGTGCTGCTCGCCGGCGTCCCGGCCTGGTGGCTGCTCGGCACCGGGAGTTGGCCGGAACGCGCAGCGTTCGTGGCGGCGGTCGCGGCGGTGGCATTGGTCGGCTGGCGCGATGACCACCTGCCGCTGCCGGTATGGCCGCGTATCGCGGTGCACGCGGGCGCCGCGTTGCTGGTCGGCGTGGGCGTGCTGTCGGCGTGGGCGGGGGCGCCTCCCCAGAAGTGGTGGGGGCTGGTTCCATTGGCCCTCGTGCTGGTTGGCTTCATCAACGCGCACAACTTCATGGATGGCATCGACGGCATCCTGGGCCAGCAGGGCCTGTTCGTGATGCTCGGCTACGGCATCCTGTCGACGTCAACCGGCGACATCGGCATCGCGGCGCTCGCATTCGCAGCCGCGACAGGTTGCGTCGGCTTCCTCATCTTCAACCTGCCACCCGCGCGGATCTTCATGGGCGACGTCGGTTCGGGATCGCTGGGCCTCGCCATCGGCGCCGTCGGCGCGTTGCTGGTTGCGAACGATCCGGCGATGTTGTGGCCGTGCCTGATCCTGCCGTCCGTATTCCTGGTGGACAGCGGCCTGACCCTCGCGCGGCGCGTGCTGGCCGGCCAACGCTGGTACGCTCCGCACCGCCAGCACCTGTATCAATGGCTGGTGCGGGTAAACTGGAGCCATGCGCGCACCGACCTCGCCTACATGATCTGGAACATGGCGGTGGTGGCGCCCGCGGCGTGGGCCGCGGTGCGCTGGCCTGCACATGGGGCCTGGTGCGGCATCGGCGCGTACGTGGCGGCGCTCGCGGCCTGGCACGTCGGCAAACGCGCCTGCCTCATGTCGGCGCGCAGGAGCGTGGCCCGTGAAGTTGCGTGACCCGTTCGGCAAGGTCCACCCGCGTGCCGCGGTGGTGCTATTCGACCTGGCAGTCACGGTGCTGGCGTGGTGGCTCGCCAACACCCTGCGCTATGCGATGCTGCCGTACGGCCAGCAGCTCGATCTTCTGAGCTGGCAGACGCTGATCGTGCTGGGCGTACAGGCGCTGATGTTCTACTGGACGGGCCTGTACAAGGGGTTATGGCGCTTCGCGAGCGTCCCCGATCTCTGGAACATCGTGCGGGCGGTCGTCGCGGGCACCGTGGTCATCTATCTCGCGTTGTTCCTGTACGACCGGATGGCGGGGATTTCCCGCTCGGTCCTGTTGATCTATCCGGTCCTGCTGGCGATCCTCCTGGGCGTGCCACGGCTCGCGTATCGCTACTGGAAGGACAGCCAGTTCGACCTGTTCCACGCGCGGCACAGCCACCGGGTGCTGGTGATCGGGGCCGGCCGTGCGGGCGAGGCGCTGGTGCGCGACCTGCGCCGCGACACCCGCTACGTGCCCGCCGGTTTCATCGACGACGACACGTCGCTGCGCGGCTCGCGCCTGCATGGCGTGCCGGTGCTCGGCGGCACCGACCGGCTGGCCGAACTCGCGCGCCGGATCGGCGCCGAAATGCTGCTGATCGCGATGCCGTCCGCGGACAAGCGCCAGATGCGCCGCGTCGTCGGCCTGTGCGAGGCCACCGGGCTGCCGTTCCGCACGGTGCCGCGCCTCGACGACGTGATCGCGGGCCGCGCGCAGTTCAACGAACTGAAGGAAGTTGCGATCGAGGATCTGCTGGGGCGCGATCCGGTGAAGCTCGAATGGAACGCGATCCGGCGCAGCCTCACCAGCCAGCGCGTGCTGGTCACCGGCGGGGGCGGCTCGATCGGCTCGGAGTTGTGTCGGCAGATCGCACGACTGGGTGCATCCGAGCTCACGGTCCTGGACCTATCGGAGTACAACCTGTATCGGATCGAGCAGGAGCTGCACTCGCAGTATCCCGAGCTGTTGCTGCGCTGCCTGGTCGGCGACTGTGGCGATGCGGCGACGTGCGAGAACGCATTCGCGCTGGCGAAGCCGCAACGCGTATTCCACGCGGCCGCCTACAAGCACGTTCCGCTGCTGCAGAACCAGCTCCGCGAAGCGTTCCGCAACAATGCGCTCTCGACGCGCACCGTCGCCGAGCACGCGGTCGGCCACGGCGCCGAAAGCTTTGTGCTGATCTCGACCGACAAGGCCGTGAACCCGACCAGCGTGATGGGCGCCTGCAAGCGGGTGGCGGAAATCATTTGCCAAACCGTCGCGGATGCGCATTCGACGAAGTTCGTGACCGTGCGATTCGGCAACGTGCTGGATTCGGCGGGCTCGGTGGTGCCGCTGTTCCGTCGCCAGATCGCCGCGGGCGGCCCGGTGACGGTGACGCACCCGGAGATCTCGCGGTACTTCATGACCATTCCGGAGGCCTGCCAATTGATCCTGCAGGCCATGGCAATGGGGCAGGGTGGCGAGACCTACGCCCTCGACATGGGCGAGCCGATCCGCATCCGCGATCTCGCCGAGCAGATGATCCGCCTCGCGGGCAAGCAGCCGGGCCGTGACGTTTCCATCCTGTACACCGGTTTGCGTTCTGGCGAGAAGCTGTTCGAGGAACTGTTCCACCCGCTCGAGAACTACCACAGCACCGCGCATCCCAAGATCTTCGAGGCTGCGCCACGTCCGCAGTCGGCGGCGCTGGTGGCCGCCCAGCTCGCGCGCGCCACGGATGCCGTGGCGGCGTTCGACGAGGAAACGTTGAGGCACTGCGTCGGTGCGCTGTTGCCGACGTTCCGCTGGGAGACGGGCGACGCGGTGCAAACTGCCGAGGTGGTGCCGCTGCAGCGCGGCGGAGACCATGCGGCGTAAATTCCGCGATCGATCCTGATCGCTGCCGCTGCACGAGAGCCGTTCCAAACAAGGAAAAGACGTGACACGATTGCGCAAAGTGGTGTTTCCGGTGGCGGGCCTCGGCACCCGTTTCCTGCCGGCGACCAAGGTGGTCGCCAAGGAAATGCTGCCGGTCCTGGATCGCCCGCTGATCCAGTACGCGGTGGACGAAGCCGTCGACGCCGGCGCCGACACGCTGGTGTTCGTCACCAACCGCTACAAGCATTCGATCGCGGATTACTTCGACTCGGCATACGAACTCGAGGAAACCCTGCAGCACGCGGGCAAGCGCAAGCTGCTGGCGATGATCCAGGGCCTGCTGCCGGCGCACGTGCGCTGCGTGTACGTCACCCAGGAACAGGCGCTCGGTTTGGGCCACGCGGTGCTGTGCGCCAAGCCCGTGATCGGCGACGAGACGTTCGGGATCGTGCTGCCGGACGACCTGATCGTGAACGATGGTCCGGGTGCGTTGCGGCAGATGGCCGCGCGTGCGGCGGACGGCAAGACCGGAGTGCTGGCGGTGGAGGAGGTTCCGCACGCGGACACCGGCAAGTACGGTATCGTCGACCTCCAGCCGGGGAGCGACCGCATCCGGCACATGGTCGAAAAGCCCAAGCCCAAGCTCGCGCCATCCAACCTCGGCGTGGTCGGGCGCTACGTGCTGCCGCCGCGGATTTTCGAGCTGCTGGAGAACACCACCCCGGGTGCGGGTGGCGAGATCCAGTTGACTGACGCGATCGCGGCGCTGCTGAAGGAAACGCCCGTGCTCGCGCACCGCTTCGAAGGCACCCGTTTCGATTGCGGCAACAAGGCCGGGATGGTGCGCGCGACGTTGCACTTCGCCGCCGCCGATCCGGAGTTGCGCCACCTGGTGGAGGGCGCTTCGATCTCCTGACCGCCGCTTCGGCAAATCGGCGCCGACGCCTGCCGCGTGCCGACGCCGCCGGTATGCTTCGCAGCATGGCCGGCCAGACGTGGTACGCAGCCAGCGCACGCGCATTCGATCCGTTGCCGCCGCTCGAGGGGGCCAGCGATGCGCGCGTCGCGATCATCGGCGGTGGCTACGCCGGCGTGTGCCTGGCGCTCGGGCTCGCCGAACGCGGTGTGCGCGACGTCGTGCTGCTCGAGCGCGACGGCATCGGTTACGGCGCTTCCGGCCGCAACGGCGGGTTCGTGTTCGGAGGTTATTCGCTTGGCGAGGACGCGTTGCTGCGACGCGTCGGTGCGGAGCGCGCACGCCGCCTCTATGGGGCCACGACCGCCGCGGTGGAGCTCATTCGGCGACGTATTGCGCAGTACGCGATCGAATGCGACGCGGTCGAGGCCGGCGTGGTATGGGCCAGCTGGTTTCGCGATCCGGACGTATTGCGTCGCCGCCAGCGCCTGCTGGCGGAATCCTACGGCGTCGAGTGGGAGTGGCTGCCCGAGCCGCAACTCCGCGATGCGATCCATACCACGCGCTATCACGACGGACTATTCGAGCGCAACGCATTGCACCTGCATCCGCTCGATTATCTGCACGGCATGGTGCGCGCGGCGGGGAGTCAGGGCGTGCGGTGCCACGAACGATCACGCGTGCGGCGGGTGGAACGTGATGGTGCGGGATGGCGGGTGCGAACCGATGCAGGCGAGGTCCGCGC